>JALSTO010000247.1 GCA_026983685.1 Aquificaceae bacterium
AGGAGCTTCTCAAAGAACCTCGGCGGTTCAAATATCTCAAGCCTTACATCCTTGACCTTCCCACCTTCAGTGTTAACAAAGAGTCTCCCAAGACCCTCAACCCTCTTCAGAGGGTCTATCCTTACCCTATCCAATATCTCCCTCCACGACCTTTCTGAAGCTCTCCGAGTAAGCGTTCTCGTTCCTGAACAGCTCCCTTACCTCCTCCGAAGAGAGACCCATTCCCTTGAACCAGCTTACAAGGGATTCAATATTAGCCCCTTTACATGGACCAAAGCATCCGTAACAACCTCGCTTTACCGACGGACACAGGGCGCCGCAACCCGACCTGACAACAGGACCGAGGCAGGGTATCTGGTAGGCGTCTATGACGCAGATGTTCCCCCTCAGCTTACACTCCATACATAACGGGTAGTCAGGTATCTCAGGTCTCCTGTTGTGGAGAATAGCTTTTATAAAGCTCTCTAAAGATCTCGGGTTTATTGGACAGCCGAATATCTCGTAATCAACCCTAACGTGCTCTTTAACTGGCGTGCTTTTCTCAAGGACCTCAATGAATTCAGGGTTAGGGTAAACCTCCTTGAAGGACCTCAGATCTCCGAAGTTCCTGAGTGCCTGCACTCCTCCCGATGTGGCACAGGCTCCTATGGTTACCAGTATTTGCGACCTCTCCCTTATATCTCTTAACTTTTGAGCCTCCTCTTCAATTGATACGGAACCCTCAACAAAGGCTACGTCCATATCTTCGGGCTCCCCAGCCCAGCCCCCGAGGAGCCAGTGAACGACCTCGCAGTACTCCCATAAAGAGGGAAGGTCAAAGAAGTTTGCCTGACAGCCATCGCAGGAAGACAGCTTGAATATCCCTATCTTTAACTTCTTACCCATTACCCCTCCTGATTATCAGTATAACCCCTCTGAGCAGGTCTGTGGAACCCAATTTTGTTAACATAATTGTGATTATATTAATAATATATATTGTAATACAAAGAGCATACAAGCTTGTTCCTATACAACCCAGACACTTTGGGCATTTAAAAAGTTAAGTAATACGAAATGTGCTAAAATACCTACCTATGAAGGGGGTTATCTCCTTTAGGCTGGAAGCCTCTCTTCTTGAGGAGCTTGACAGGGTGTCTAAGGAAGAGGGAAAGACCAGGACCGGGATAATAAAAGAAGCCATAAAGTACTATCTTCAGCACATCCATCGTAAAAAGGATTCGGAAGGTTTCGTTCCTTTTTTAGAGTATAAGAGGACGAACGAGGAACTGAAGGAAGCTCTGAGAAGGATAAGCGAGCTTGAGGCAAGGATAGCTCAGCTGAGCAAGGAGAACGAACATCTGAGAAAGGAAGCACAGAAAAGGAAGAGGTGGTTCTTTTAGGGCTTTCGGGCTATCAGGGTTGTTATGTTTGATATTTCACTGTAGTAAAGAACCTCAAAATCCCTGAAGCTGTCCAGCAGTTCTCCTTTCTTCAATAGGTAATTCCTGTTGAAGTCAGGGTTTACCGCAATGTGTTCCTCATTGTAGGTCTCAAATATTAGCAATCCCCCGCTTATAAGGGACCTCTTTATCTTTGGCAGGACCCTTCTCTCTAAAAAATAAAAGTTGAGGATAAGCCCGTATCTGTTTGGCGGGAAGGAAAACTTAAGAGCATCAACGGATTTTAACTTCAGCCTCAGCCCCTCTCTCCTCGCTCTCTTTCTGGCGATCCTTATGGCTACATCCGATATATCAAAGGCTTCAACCTTAAATCCCTTCTTTGCCAAAAAGAAGGCATTCTCACCGGTTCCGCAGGCTATCTCAAGGGCTCTTCCCTTAGGAGCCAGATGGTAAAACCTGACAAGGGTGGAGTGAAGAGGGGATCTCCTCCCCTCCCTGTACTTAGCGTTCCATTTATCCCTCGGGTCAATCACCTTTAAATTTGCAGGTCTCAGGGTCAATGGTTGAGTAAAGAGGCATAACCTTTCCCTCGGGAGTTGAGTCCTCAAAGTCCCTTTCAACTCCAAGCTCCTCTATGCAGTTCACAAGGTCGTGGTAAAACTCCGCTACCTTTACAAGCCCCGTTTCCTTACCCACTTCATTGAAGAGCCTTATCTTGTCGGTAGCCTTTCCCTTTCCCCTCTCCACTATAGCTCCCGCATGACCGAAGGATACGCCCTCTAAACTCTCCTGAAACCTTCCCGCAACGAAGGAGGCGACGGGAATATTCCATTTCCCCTCCTTGTAAAGCCTAAGGATAGTCTCCGCAGCCTGCTCTTCGTAAGTACCGCCTACCTCTCCCTGTATTATGACTCCCTTGACGTTCGGGTCATCCTTTATCTCTTCAAGGACATCCGCAAAGGTGGTGCAGGATATCACGTCTCCGCCGAGGGCTAAAGCCATGTAAACACCCCATCCTCTTCTCATAAACATCTCCGCGGTTGTCGTTGTCAGTCCGCCCGATTTTGATAGGATAACTAGTCCTCCATCCCTGTATGCTATGGAAGGATTCTTACCACCTATGGCTCCTATTCTTGCCGGAATCCTAGGGACTATACAACCCAAAGAGGTTGGACCCACGATCGTTACTCCTCTTTCTCTCGCGTAATGATAGAAATAGACCGTGTCCCTTATGGGAACGTGCTCTGTGATTATGTATATGACCTTTATCCCCGCATCAACAAGCTCTATTACCGCATCTTTGACCGACGCAGGGGGAACGTATATAAGCCCGGTATTGACATCCCTTCCTTCGGGAGATCGCAGAGCTTCTCTAACGGTGTTGAATACGGGAACACCAGCAACCTCCTGCCCTCCCTTACCCGGCGTTACACCGACCTTTATTATGCCAGGGTAGAGGGCTTCGGTCTCCGCCACAACCTGAGATGCTTCCCTTCCAGTTATACCTATCACTATCACCTTAGTTCTGTCGTTCAGATACTTTGTTCCTACGCTCCAGCCTCTTTCCATTCCAGTCCTCCTGTGGATTAAAACGATATTTTATTTTACCTTAAGATTCCTTCAGCCTGTAGATCAGACGCCCGCCAAAGAGCATTGTAAGGAATATGAGATTTACCCACAGGAGAAAGACAACCACAGCGCTCAGTGAGCCGTAAAGAAGGCTTCCTTTAAAAAGGTGGGCTATGTACCAGGTAAAGCCAAACTGGATAGAGAGCATTATCAGAGATACGAGTAGGGACACCAGCATGAGCTTGAGCAAGCCAATTCCCTCTTTCAGAAAGCTAACGTAAACCAAGAATAGGATCAGCGTCATGGGTATTACGGAAGAGGCATCAGCGATGAGAGAGTAGGTTCGCGGAACAACAAGCTTTATGTATATGCTCAGGAAGAAGTAAGCGGATATTACAGCCACAACCGCTAAGAGAAAGATAGGCATAAAGAGCCAGTAGAAAATTTCCTTCTTCTCTCCCATTCTTCCCTCCGATACGAAGGATAGGGCACGCCCGACGTACTTTATAAAGCCTACGGAGAAAAAGTAGGATATTCCTAAAGCTATGAAGGATGTCTCTTTGCTTCTTCTCTGAACCTCCAGTATTTCGTGGATGACACGGTTTGTGTACTGGGGAAAGAGCCTGTCAACGACCCTCTCAAGCTCACCCATATCCACCATGGGCAGAAAGCTGAGGAGGTTGAGAAGAACTATCGTAAGGGGCGCCATTGTTAGCATGAAGTGGTAGGTAAGAGCCCCAGAGTGGTAAGTGTAGCTTTCCCTGAAGAGGTCAATCAGGCTTAAAAAGAAGGAGCTGAGAAAGCGCCTAAGGGTATTCATCTATAGTGTACTCCACCAGCTCACCGCTGTAGCTTTCAAAGATGAAGCTGTTTCCCTTTCTCTCCACTATGTAGTTGGGAGATATGGGAACCTTCCCCTTACCTCCAGGCAGGTCAACCGCGTAGGTTGGTATTCCCATACCCGATATTCTACCCCTCAGGTAGCGCATTATCTCAATCCCCTTGTCAAGACTCGTCCTGAAGTGAACCGCCCCCTTTATAGGGTCGCAGTGAAAGAGGTACTGAGGCTTTACCTTTATCCTCAAAAGAGCCCTCATAAGCTCAAGCATAACCTCAGGTTCATCGTTCACTCCTCTGAGCAGGACGGTCTGGTTGTTTACAGGTATCCCCCTTCTCAGAATTCTGTCAACCGCCTCCTCCGATAGCTCCGTTATCTCCTTGGGATGATTGAAGTGGGTGTTTATCCAAATGGGTGAGTACCTCTCAAGGATGTCCAGGAGTCTGTCCTCAAAGAACCTCTGGGGTGCAAGAACAGGGAGTCGTGTACCGAAGCGAACTATCTCCACATGCTTTATCTTTCTCAGCTCCCTCAGTATATACTCAATCTTATCCTCTCCAAGGCTTAATGGCTCGCCCCCAGATATAAGAACGTCCCTTATCTCTTCATGTTTCTTTATATAGTCCAGCATCCTGTCTATCTCCTCTTTGGTTCTTGCCCTCTCTCCCTCTGAGAATATCCTCTTTCGCATGCAGTGTCTGCAGTAAACCGCACAGAAGGTAGTAACCGTCATGAGAACCCTGTCGGGATACCTGTGGGTAAGCCCCGGTATATCCCCTTCCTCTCTGAGGGCATCTGGCTCTCCCCTCCCCTGAATATCTTCATCAACCTCAACCTTTCTGGGAACAGCCTGAAGTCTGATGGGGTCCTGAGGGTCTTCTGGGTCTATAAGGGACAAGTAGTAGGGAGTTATGGCTAAAGGATAAAGCCCCTTCGTCAGCCTTATGCCCTCCTCCTCTTCGGGTGTCAGCTTGAGGTATCTTCTCAGCTCCTCAATATCTTTTATCCTGTTCTGGATCTGCCACCTGTAGCTCCTCCACAGGTGAGTTGGCACGTTGGAGAACATGGGGAAATTTTAATTTAAAAGAGAGGGGGCGGTTTTACCAACCCCCCGTACTGCCGAAGCTCCCCTCCCGCTTCGTTTATAAAATAAAACAACGTTTTATAAAATTCATAAACCTATTTTCTGAGTTTTTTATGATATAAATCATAAAAAAATGGTGCGAACCTCCCCGTTTTTCTTAAATGCCTATAATAATAGAACGATGGAAATCCAGCTCATCATCGTCCTTCTAATAGCCTTTGTGGTTCTTGGTCCCGAAAGGATGATGGATCTCGCCGTGAAGCTCGGCGAATCCCTCAGGAAGGTCAGGGAGATGTGGGACGAGGTGAGGATGCAGGCTTACATGGAGGAGATAAACAAAAAAGTTCTTGAGGAAGAGAGCAAAGGCAGTGAGCTTGATGAGAGAACGGAGGATGAGACCGTGGAGGTTGACGAGCCTTTGCCTGATATAGAGCTTGAGGAGTATGAAGATATTGAGGAAGAAAAGGAGGAACGCGAGGAAGATGAGCATGGACAGCGAACAGCTTCCGACGATGCCCCTCACGGAACATCTGAGGGAGCTCAGGACAAGATTAATTAGGTCAATAATAGCCTTTCTTATAGCATCCGCAGGCTCCTTCTACTTTGCAAGACATGTCTTTGAGTTTCTGAAGGAGCCCGTTATAAGGTCCTATCCCGAGGTTGAGCTGATAACCCTCTCGCCCACAGAACCTCTGTTTATCCTCATAAAGATATCCTTAACCGTAGGTTTGATAATCGCCTCTCCTGTAATACTCTTTGAAATATGGCGGTTTGTCGAACCTGCCCTCTACCCAAACGAGAAAAAGCTCTTTCTTCCACTACTTCTTTCCTCCGTGATCCTCTTCGTTATGGGCGGGGTCTTTGCCTACGCTCTCGTCCTCCCTATGGCTCTGAAGTTCCTCCTTGGACTTGGCTTTTCCCAGCTTGCTGCCACACCCTACCTCTCCGTAAACCTCTACGTGAGCTTTGTCCTTAAGATGCTGATAGCTTTCGGCGCTGCCTTTGAGATGCCCATATTCCTCTACATGCTTCAGAGGGCAGGTATAGTTAACGAGAGACAGCTGAAAAAGTTCAGGAGATACTTCATAGTAGTTGCCTTCCTACTGGGCGCACTTATAGCTCCCGATGTAGCTACCCAAGTGCTGATGGCTATTCCCCTTCTCGCTCTTTACGAGATATCAATACTCCTTGGAAAAACTATAAAGAAGAAAGAAGAGAAGCTTCCTGAGAAGCTTGAGGAGGAAGGATGAGGTACAAGGAATTTGGAGCCGAAAGGCTCTCGGAGATAGGCATAGGTACATATCTGGGAGAGCTGGACGAGGACACAGACAGAAGGTACTACGAGACCATAAAGCTCAGTGTAGAGCTAGGTGTTAACGTTGTGGACACAGCCATCAACTACAGATACATGAAGAGCGAGAGGGTGGTAGGCAGGGTCGCTCAGGATGTTGGCAGGGAGAGGCTCTTTATATCCACAAAGGGAGGTTATATACCCTTTGATGCGGATTCGGGAGAGGACCCAAAGGTATTCTTTGAAGAAAACTTCATAAAGACAGGCACAGTCAATCCTCAGGAGATGACCCCGCAGGGACACTACCTCGGTGGGAGGTTCATAAACTGGTGCTTTGAGAAAAGCCTTGAAAACATGAAGACCGACTATATAGACCTTTACTTCATTCACAACCCAGAGGAACAGCTCCTCTTTACAGAGAGGGATAGATTTCTGGAGAAGCTTGCGGAGTGCTTCTTAGTCCTCGAGGATAAGGTGAAGGAGGGAAAGCTTAAGTACTACGGACTGGCTACCTGGCACGGCTTCCGTATCCCCAAAGGGGCAAGGCAGTATCTGGACCTTCTTCAGATATGCAAGCTTGCGGAGGAGGTAGGTGGAGAGAAACACCACTTCAGGTTCATACAGCTCCCCTACAACCTCGGTATGCATGAGGCTTTCTCCTTAAAGAATCAGGAGCTGAAGGGCAGACAGCTCTCAACCTTAGAGGCATGCATGGAGCTGGGGATTTACGTCTATACAAGTGCTTCCCTCTATCAGGGCAACGTTATAGGGAGGGTCCCTGAAGCTCTCAAGGAGCGCTTCGGAATAGATAAGGATGTTCTCGTTGCCCTTCAGTTCGTCAGGAGTACACCCGGCGTTGGCACAGCTCTCGTTGGCATGAGCAGACCACAGCACCTGAAGGAGAATCTGGAGATTGAAAAGATTGAGCCACTGAGTGAAGAAGAATTTTTATCGCTCTTTAAATGACTTCAAGCTGAGGAAGTAAGTACCTGATATGTAAGTTTCTTTAGATTTATGCTCACGTTCTCCGTGAAGGAGAATATTCAGGACGATGGAGGGAGTAACCATAAAGAGCTTTCTTGCCCAAATAGAACGGCTTGACAGATCCCTCCTGACGCTTCTGAGCAAGTTCAGGCTTGAGGAGAGAGGCAGGAAGCTCTACCTCTTCACCGAAGACCCGGCTCTGAAGGCTGAGCTGGAAGGTGTCTTAGCCCAGCTGTCCTCAAACGGACTCTTTTCGGGTGTCGTCGTTGAGCTTGAGAACCAAGAGGGGGATATAAAGCAAGAAACAAAAACAGAGGGTCTCAGCGCTAAGTACTCCTTTGAGAACTTTGTCGTAGGGGAGGGGAACCGTCTGGCATACGAAGTCTCCTTAGAGGTAGCGGACAATCCCGGAAAGGTCTATAACCCTCTCTTCCTCTACGGGGGCGTCGGTCTTGGGAAGACCCACCTCCTGCAGGCTATAGGGAACAGGTGCGCCTCCAGAGGGATGAGAGTTGTGTACAGGTCCGCCAACGACTTCTCCGAAGAAATGGTTGAGTCCCTGAAGTCAGGTAAGATAAAGGAGTTCAGGGCAAAGTACAGGGAGGTTGACCTTCTGCTCCTTGACGATGTTCAGTTTTTGTCCGGAAAGGAAAGGACTCAGATAGAGCTGTTCAACGTCTTCAACCAGATGTTTCTCAGCGACAGGCAGATAGTCTTCGCCTCAGACAGGCACCCGAGGGAGCTCAGAGATATCTCTGACAGGCTGATAAGCAGGTTTGAAGGTGGGGTTGTGGTTGAGATATGCATGGACGAGATAACAAAGCTTGAGATAATCAAGCGAAAGCTCCAGGAGCTCCGCTTGGAGGTTCAGGACAGGATAGTGGAGGCTCTGATGGAGCAGACCGCAGACAACGTCAGAGACATTGAGGGAACAATAAGGGGACTCAAGCTCAGGGGCGTTGAGCACCTGAAGAAGAAAAAGGCGGGTAGTAACGAGCTTGAAAAGATAAAGATATACACAGCCCTTCACTTCGGCGTGAGTGTGGAAGAACTTCTCGGGAACAAGCGATCAAAAAAGCTGAGCAGGGCAAGGCAGATAGCCTTCTACCTTTGCAGGAAGCTCACCGATGCTTCTCTCATAGAGATAGCGAGGGCTTTCAACCGCAAAGACCACTCAACTGTTATCTATGCAATAAAGAAGATAGAGGAGGACAGGAAGAAAGACAGGAAACTCAACTATATAGTGGGCTTCCTTGAAAAGCACATAGCGGACAGGCTCTAATCCATGTCCTCCTTCTCTATAACCTGGTCTTTTTCAAGCCTTTGCTCTTCTATGTCGTAGAACCTGCCCTCAAGCTTCTTCAGTATCTTGGGAAGGGTTGTGTACTCCATCTCCTCCGCGGGCAGTCGGTGGGGTTCAAATATTCCCTGTCTTCTGAGTATGTCAGCCATGTCTTGGGCGGACAGGCGTGCCTTATCAAAGGCTGGGTCTCTGAAAAGGTCCGTCGGACCTACGAGCTTGCCTTCCGATAGCTGGAAGCCCGCGGCTATAACTCTCGGAGGACCATCAAACCTTGAGGGTCTTGCATCCTCAAAGGAAACGGGCATTAGGGGTCCGTTGTGAGAACCTCTCATCCACCCCTCAACTATCCAAGGTCTCGCAAAGGGCTCCAGTATCTCACCCACCGCAGGGAATCCGCTCTGAGCCCTGACTATCATGACCGGATCATCCTTCCCAACGTACTGACCCGCCATAAGGGAGAGCCTCTGGGTTGAGGCTGTGGCCGCTATCTCACCATCGTAGTTCCTGTAAACGTTCTTGACCACATACTTACCTACAGAGCCTATCAGG
>JALSTO010000248.1 GCA_026983685.1 Aquificaceae bacterium
CAGGCTCTTGAGATAGCGGAGAGTCTTATAAACAGCGGTGCGGTTGATGTGATAGTTGTTGACTCCGTTGCAGCGCTCGTTCCCAGAGACGAGCTTGAGGGTGATATGGGTGAGGCTCAGGTAGGCAAGCAGGCGAGGCTCATGTCTCAGGCTCTCAGGAAGCTCAAGGGGATAGTCCACAAGAGCAACACCGCTCTGATATTCATAAACCAGATAAGAGAGAAGATAGGTGTAATGTTCGGTAATCCTGAAACTACGCCCGGAGGGCGTGCTTTAAAGTTCTTCTCCGATATGAGGCTTGAGGTAAGGAGAACAGGTGATATCAAGGAGGGCGGTGAGAGGAAGGGCTACAGGGTGAAGGTAAGGGTTGTGAAGAACAAGCTCGCTCCACCCTTCCAGGAAGCGGAGTTTGACATGATATACGGTGAGGGGATATGCAGGCTCTGCGATCTCATAGAGGTGGCCACAGACAGGGGAATACTCACCAAGAGCGGTTCCTGGTACAGCTACGGGGATCAGAGGATAGGTCAGGGTAAAGAGCAGGTGAAGAGATATCTTATAGAAAACCCTGAGCTTGCTGAAGAGATAGAGGAAAAGGTGAGGGAGGTAGCAGGTCTTGTTACAGCTGATACTGAAGAAGGCTCTTGATTTGGAAGCTTCGGACATCCACCTGAAGGTAGGGGCAAAGCCCGTTTACAGGATACATAAGAAGCTCATCGTGGACGATGAGTTCCCGATAATAACCGGGGAGCACTTTTCCCTATTTCTTAATGAGGTCGTTGGAAAGAGCGAGAGGAAGAAGAGGGATTTTGAGGAGCTCGGGGAGATAGACCTTTCCTACTCTCTGCCAAAGGTCTCACGCTTCAGGGTCAATGTCTATAAACAGAGAGGGACCGCTGGAATGGCTTTTAGGGTGATACCCTTCCAGATACCGCCTTTCAAGACGCTCAACCTTCCCGAGATAATGCTAAAGACAGCCCTTGCCAACACAAAGGGCTTGATACTCGTCACGGGTCCGACGGGCTCAGGTAAGTCAACGACCTTGGCTTCAATAATTGAGGAGATAAACAAGAACTTCAAGAGGGTGATAATAACCATTGAGGACCCTATAGAATACCTGCTCAGGGATAGGAACTGCTTCATAGTCCAGAGGGAAGTGGGTATAGACACCCAGAGCTTTGCAAGGGGACTCAGGGCAGCGCTCAGGGAGGACCCCGATGTGATAATGGTAGGTGAGATAAGGGATACGGAAACGGCGGAGATAGCCCTCCAGGCTGCAGAGACGGGGCACCTCGTCTTTTCCACCCTCCATACACTTGATGCAAAGGAGACTGTAAACAGGCTGATAGGTATGTTTAAGCTGGAGGTCAGGGATCAGATAAGGCAGATGCTCGCCTCAACTCTGATAGCTGTCTTTTCTCAGAGGCTCCTCCCCAGAGCGGACAAGAAGGGCTCAATACCTGCGGTTGAGATAATGATAAACACCGGTGCGATAAAGGAAGCTCTCCTTGACCCTTCACGCTTGGATGAGATACCCGACCTGATAGCCAAGGGTAAGGCTGCTTATGGAACCCAGACCTTTGACCAGCACCTTGAGGAGCTTTACAAAAATGGTCTCATTGACTTCCACACAGCCTTGCTTTACGCAAGTAAGCCCTCCGACCTTGAGCTCAGACTCAGAGGTATATCAACCGGTGGAGGGTATTAGAATTCTTCTACATGAAGATAGCCATTGATGGACCTGCGGGAAGCGGTAAGAGCACAATTGCCCGTGAGATATCTCTCAGCCTGAAGATACCCTACCTTGAGACGGGTCTTGTCTATAGGGCGGTAGGCTACCTCGTGAAGAAAAAACTTGGTTCGGTAGATCAGCTCTACTGGGAGGATGTAGAGCCTCTGCTCAGCTCCGTTGAGGTGATTCCCGAGGTGGGAAGGACGAGGGTTCTGATAGATGGGGCGGAGGTCAGCTCCGAAGAGCTCCGAAGCGAGGAGGCTGGAAGGATGGCATCGCTGATCGGAACCTTGGGGGAGTTCAGGGAGTATATAAACGATGAATTTAGAAGACTTGTGGGAAAAGGGCAGGCTGTAGTTGAAGGAAGGGATGCGGGTACGAATATAATTCCGGATGCGGACCTCAAGCTCTTTATTACCGCCTCACCCGAGGAGAGAGCAAAGAGGAGGCTTAAACAGCTCAAGGACAGGGGCGAAGAAGGGGACTACGAAGAGATCCTCAAGAAGATAGTGGATAGGGATAGAAGGGACATGGAAAGGAAGGACTACCCCTTCAAACCCGCTCCGGACGCCGTTATTGTGGATACAACGGGGAGGTCCTTAGAAGAGGTCCTGAGAGAGGTCTTCTCCCTCCTGAATCGGGTTGAAAGGGGATGAGGTTTCTGCCAAACCTCCTGTCCTTCTTAAGGCTACTCCTGTCTCCGGGAGTGCTCTTCCTGGCTCAGAGGGGCGAGACCAAGGAATCAGCTCTGCTCTTCCTCATTCTTGCCCTGAGCGATGCCCTTGACGGTGCCCTCGCCCGTCTGATGAATGCGAGAACTCAGCTCGGAAAGTTCTTGGACCCGCTTGCGGATAAGGTTCTTCTATTCTTCGGCCTTTTCACCGTCAGCTTTTATACCGATGTGAAGGTCCTGCCGATCCTTTTCAAGCTCCTTGTTACGAGGGACCTCCTTCTTATAGGGGGAACTCTGCTTCTGAAGAGATTAGGCTTTGTTCCTGAGCCTTCCCTCCTGGGTAAGCTCACAACCTTCGTAATCTCAACCGTGGTAGGGCTTACCTTTATGATGAGCCTAACAGGTGTCCTTGTACCCTCCGTCCTCTTTCACTCTCTTCAGATGATCTCAATCCTGCTCGTTGTAGCCTCAGCCATTGACTACACCCTCAAAGGTATCGGATACATGAAGAGTAAGCTTATAATTGAGAGAAGATGAAGGGGCTCTCAGGCAAGAGGTGGCACGTACTCAGCCACTCAATTAAACCTCCCAAAGAGTTGGTGGACAGATACGGTGAGCTTTTAGCCCAGCTCATAGTGAACAGGGGCTACGAGGACGACCATGAGTCCCTTTTTGACCTTAAGCTCAGGTATCTCCTTCCCTATCAGCTACTTCCTAATATAGAAGAGTGTATTGAGAGGATAAGCTATGCTGTGAAAAAAGGGGAGAGAATAATCCTCTTCGGAGACTACGATGTTGATGGAATAACGGGAACCGCCATACTCCAGGAAGTTCTCAAGGAGGCGGGGGCTAAAATGGTCTCCGTCCTTCCCAACAGGGGGACGGGCTACGGTCTCAATGGCGAACTGGTATCCGTGTTCTCCCGCTACGGAGACCTTCTCATAACGGTGGACAACGGCACCTCCGCTGTGAGCGAGATTGACTCCTGCGGAATGGATGTAATAGTTATTGACCACCACAACGTTCCCGACAGCACACCCCGAAAGGCTATCCTTGTCAACCCTAAGGTGAGGGAGGACGTTCCCAAGGACATGAGGGAGCTTTCCTCTTCCGCGATGTGCTTTTACATAGGGGCTGTCTTAGTCCGGGAACTCTCCCTTGACATGGACGTGAGGACACTCCTTGACCTCGTAGCTCTCGGCACAGTCGGGGACGTTATGCCGATGAACAGGACCAACAGGATCCTTGTAAGCAAGGGTCTTTCAGTTCTTCGGAGTGTTGCAAAGGGTATGTTGAACAAGCCGGGGGTGAAGGCTCTCCTTCAGATATCAAGGGTCGGGGATAGAGTTTCCGCTAAGGATATAGCCTACTCTCTTGCTCCAAGGATAAACGCTCCGGGAAGGATAAGCGATCCTAAGTTATCCCTGAACCTCCTCACTGAGAGGGACCCAGTGAAAGCCCTCCAGCTCGCTAAGAAGGTGGAAGCTATAAACCTGAAGAGAAGGGCTATAACCGATATGGTTTACAGGGAAGCATACAGGAGCGCCCTTGAGCTCGGAGATAGGAACTTCATAACCGTCTGGGACCCCAAGTGGCACGTCGGGGTTCTCGGGATAGTGGCCGGCAGGCTATCAAGCCTCATGGGAAAGCCTGTTGCGGTATTTTCAGAAGGGAAGACCCATTCGGTAGGTTCGGTCAGGTCTGTAGAGGGGATAGACGTATATGAGGGGCTCAGCAAGCTCTCCCACATGTTCCTGAAATGGGGAGGGCACGTTCAGGCAGCAGGAATAACGCTCCAGAGCGAACTCCTTGAGTCCTTCAGCAGGGAGGTTGATGAGCTTTTCAGCCACGTTCCCAAAGAGCTTCCTCCCCTTTACATAGATATGGAGCTTCCTCTTTCTAAGCTGGACGGGAGTGTTCTGACTGACATAAAGAGGCTTGAGCCCTACGGAGAGCAGAACCCCGCTCCTGTATTCCTATCCGAAGAACTCACTCTTACCGACCTTCAGATCCGCTACAACAGAGCGAGGATAAGAATAGGGGATAAACTCATAACCTGCTGGGAGAGAGACCTCTTTCCCCACCTTGAGGTGGGAAGGAGAATGAGGATAGCCTATACGGTCATGGATGGAGAGATAAACCTCCTTGACATAGAGGACAGGAATGGCACTCGGTAGGACCCACGACCTGATAAATCTCGTTGCCCTCCCGGGATTTCTCTACTATCTGCCAAAGGAGTTCTACATCCCCTTCAGCGCGGGGTATTTGGTAGGCACATTCCTCCTTTCCCCGGATATAGACCTTCCTAACTCAAAGCCCACAAAGAGATGGAGTCTCTTAAGATGCCTCTGGTCTCCCTACCAGAGCTTTTCCAGACATAGAGGTATATCCCACCTGCCCGTTGTGGGTAGCCTCCTCAGGCTCCTCTATATAGTCGGTGTGATCATATTCCTTTACTTCGTCATGGTCGGTATTGTTTCCTTCCTTGACAGGAGCTTTGCCCGTATCCTCGCAGACTTCAACCTCTTCTCCCTTCTGAATGAGCTCTTCAGGAGTGAGTTGGGGCTCTATTTTGTGGGAGGAATAGTCTGTGCGGATATAGTACACATAATCCTTGACAGCATTACGAGCCTTATCAAAAGGCTTACCTGAGCTTGAGCATGGCTACCGACACGATAGCGAGGAGGGCAGAGACTATCCACATCCTCACCACTATCTTGGGCTCGTCAAGACCCTTCTCCTCAAGGTGGTGGTGAAAGGGAGCCTTCTTGAAGAGTCTCTTTCCTCCCGTTGCCCTGAAGTAGATTATCTGAAGTATAACCGTTACCGTCTCAAAAACGAAAACTCCCCCTGCTACTGCGAGGAGGAACTCGGACTTCGTCAGTAGGGAGACCGTTGCTAAGGCTGAGCCGAGACTGAGGGCTCCCACATCTCCCATGAAAACCTGGGCGGGATAGGTGTTGAACCACAGGAACCCGAGCCCCGCACCTATTATTGCAAAACAGAAGACAGTTATCTCTCCCGCGTAGGGAACACTCGGTATGCCGAGGTAGTCTGCTATCTTAGAGTGTCCAACCGCATAGGCTATAACCCCGAAGGCTGTGGCGGTTGTCATGGTGGGTCCTATGGCAAGTCCGTCCAGACCGTCGGTAAGGTTCACAGCGTTTGCGGTCCCGACTATAACGAACATGGCAAAGGGTATATAGAACCAGCCGAGGTCTAAAGCCAGGTCTTTAAAGAAGGGAAAGTACAATTTGGTATCCAGACCGATCCACTTGAATATCAGCAGAGACACAGCGAGGGACAGGACTATCTGGCTCAGGAGCTTAGCCTTTATGCTCAGTCCCTTCTTGTCCTTTAACTTCAACCAGTCGTCAACGAGACCCACAAGGGCAAAGGAGAGGGTCGCAAAGACAAGAACCCAAGTGTACTTAATGTCAAGCCTCATCAGGAGAAGGGAGGTTATTACTATGACGGTAACTATAACTATACCTCCCATCGTGGGCGTGTACTTTTTGTTCTCGTGGTGATCAGGTGTGTATTCCCTGACATAACCTCCGAAGAACCTCTGAAGCCTTGCTATCCGCTTCATCACGGTGGGCGAAAGGAGGAGGGTTATGAAGAAGGCTATGAGTATCGCTGTGAAAGAGCGGAAGGTTATGTACTTGAAGACGTTAAAGGCGAAGAAGTAGTCCCTTAAAAGGAGGGCTAAGTGGTATATCATCCCTCAGCACCTGTTCCTGCTGAAGAGCCTGTCTAAGATTATAGCCACCGCATTCCTGACCGAGAGATGATTCCAGTCTCCTGCACCGAGAACGGGCTCAAGGATGTAGTCAAAGGTTCTCATCATATCGGGCGGTATGCCGTATCCTGTTCCGAAGACTATCAAAAACTCCCTGTCCTCCTTCTCTATCTTCTCCTTCAGCTCCGGATAGCTCACCGTGTTGGGGTAGGTTCTCGCGTCCGTTCCAACTGTCACAGGTCTTTTCCCCCTTTCCTTCTCTATTTCTTCTATCACCTCGTCCAGTGTGTATTTTAACCTCACAAGCTGGACTATCTCGTACCTCGTCGGGTTCGCCTTCCTTCCTTCCTCCGAGAGCCAGTAATCTATCTGCCTCTTCACCACGAGCCTCTGGGCATCTATAGGCTGGACTATGTAAAACCTTCTTATCTCATAAGCCCTCGCCGGGCGGGCTATGTCGTGAAGGTCCATCGTGGTAAAGGAGGTAACTATTATCCTCCCGTCCCTGTCCATAGCCGGGTAGTGGAGCAGTGCTATTGAGACATTATCATTTTTCATGGGAGTAAGGATGTAAAAGTGAGCCGGCCGGGGATCGAACCCGGGACCCACGGCTTAAAAGGCCGTTGCTCTACCGACTGAGCTACCGGCTCTTCAGGGACCAGCTCCTGGTGGAGCCGACGGGACTTGAACCCGTGACCTCCGACATGCCATATCGGCGCTCTCCCAACTGAGCTACGGCCCCTAAGCAAGTTATAAATTTTAAAGCAGTTTTTCCCTTCTTTCAAGCCTGCCTTTTCTACCTTCCCCCTTAGGAGTAAGGGACCTAAACTTCAGCCTTTCTCTTCTCCTTCTCTTCTCCTCCATTAACCTGTTCAGAGCCTCAAGCCTGATAACCTCAAGGAGGTCCTTTATACCCATGGTTTTTAATCTATATTGAAAGCATCTTCCAGCAACTTAACTCTTACACTCGTCCTCCTCAGAGGTGAACCTGTAGTGGCAGTGGGGACATACCTTTGCCTTCCTGTAGGCCTTTTCACAGCACATCGGGCACCTCTTCTTTCCCTCAAGGAGAAGGACAACGTTCAGGTTAAAGAGGAACTTCAGGATCAGTATTATCAGGAATAGGGACATAACTATGAGCCAAGCCTTGAGGGCAACGACAGGGTCCTGGCTCTTGAGCCAGAAGTAGGTGGCTCCTACTGAGGATACCCAGAAGGATATCCTTCTGTCAAAGAATATGCTGGCTATTATGAACAGAACCGCTACCCACAGGAAGAACTGGACTAAAGGTTCGCTTATGAGCTTAAGGAGGTTGTTCAGAGCTTCCACTCTAATATCTTACGACCAGAAGTCCCCTGACCGCTGTATGAATTAACCTGCCCAGAAGGTTCCCTCCAGCAAAGGCGAGCAAACCATTGCTTCCGAACACGACCGCCACGAAAATACCTACGACTGCGGTGATGCCAAGCCTCAGGGTAAAGCCCAAAATGGGTCTGCTCTCGGGGAAGCTGAGGGATTGCCTGTATATGTGCTCGTTGTAAAGAGCACCCGATACCAGCCCCAGAAGGAATGAAATGAGGATAGCCATCGCCTATAATTTTAATTCCATGGCAAACCTCCTGACCGGGCTTAGAATAGTGCTCGCCCTGCCGACAGCGATAAGCATACTCAGTGGTGATTTCCTTATTGCCTTTATCCTCACTCTCATCAGCGGTGCATCGGACCTCCTTGACGGATGGCTTGCCCGCCTTCAGGGAAACGGAGACGGAGCAGGGAAGCTCCTTGACCCCCTGGCGGATAAGGTGTTCCTCCTTTCAACCCTCGTAGCCCTCGTTGAGGTCGGAAAGGTAAGCTCACTTATAGTGATACTCCTTCTGATAAGGGAGTTGAGCATATCCTTCCTCAGGAGCCTCTGGGCGTCTCAGGGGAGCATCTTGGGAGCCTCCTACCTTGGAAAGCTCAAGACCGCAATGATGTTCTCGGGTGTGCTCCTGCTATTGAGAGATTACGGGCCGGGGATATACCTTCTCTGGATCTCCGTTGGAATAGCCTACCTTTCCTTTTACGAGTACATCAGGAGTTATCTCAAAGCTCCCTCTGGACTAAATTATCCCTGATGGAGTGTTCGGTCTGTGGTGGAACGGGCTTCGTAAAAAAGGAAGGGGGAGTTGAGCTCTGCAGTTGTCGCTTCTCCGAAAAGGATATAAACAGGGTTTTGAAAGTTCCTAAAAGGTTCTGGTCCGCGGAGCTTGAGAACTACAACCCCGAGAACCCTTCCGAACAGGATGCCTATAAGGAAGCCTACATCTACGCCTCTTCCTTTGATCCCTCCGAGGGAAAGGGACTCACCTTTATAGGACCTCCTGGTGTCGGAAAGACCCACCTTGCGGTGGGTGTCCTTAAGAAGATTTACAGAGAGAAGGGTGTAAAGGGTGTGTTTTTTGACACAAAGGATCTCATATACAGGCTGAAGCTCCTGATAGAAGAGAGGAAAACGGGAAAAGCGATAAAGAAGATACTCAACCATCCCCTCGTGGTGCTTGATGACCTCGGGAGTGAGAGGCTTTCCGACTGGCAGAAGGAGCTTATATCCTACATAATCTCTTACAGGTACAACAACATGAAGAGCACAATAATAACCACTAACTTTTCACTCACTGGAGAGGAGAAGAGTAACAAGAAAGTCAGAAGGGTTGCAGGTGAGGTTGACCTTCCAAAGACTCTTATCTCCGAGAGGCTCGGTCCGAGTACGGTATCAAGGATATACGAG
>JALSTO010000249.1 GCA_026983685.1 Aquificaceae bacterium
AGCGGAGGATATAGCCAGCTATATAACCCCAAAGACCAAAGCTCTTGTGATAAACTCCCCCAACAACCCAACGGGTGCTGTGTATTCGCCCGAAGAGCTCAGGAAGATAGCAGAGCTTTGCCTTGAGAGGGGTGTCTTCATAATATCCGACGAGTGCTACGAGGCTTTCGTTTATGAAAAGGAGTTTGTCAGCGTAGCCTCTTTCTCCAGAGAGGTTAAAAACATAACCTTTACAGTGAACGCCTTTTCCAAGACCTACTCAATGACGGGCTGGAGGGTGGGTTACGTTGCCTGTCCTGAGGAGTATGCAAAGATCATAGCGAATCTCAACAGCCAGACAGTTTCAAACGTCACCACCTTTGCCCAGTACGGAGCCCTTGAGGCTCTCAAGAACCCGAGCTCAAGGGAATACGTTGATAAGATGAGAGCTGAGTTTGGCAGGCGAAGGGACAGGGCTTACGAGCTTCTGTCCTCAATACCTCATGTCAGCGTCGTTAAACCCGAAGGGTCTTTCTACATATTCCCGAACTTTTCCCACTACTCAAAGAGCCTGGGAGGTGATGTGAAGCTTGCCGAGTTTCTCCTTGAGAGGGCTAAGGTTGCCTGCGTTCCCGGTTCTCCCTTCGGTGCGGAAGGCTATCTGAGGCTGTCCTACGCCACGAGCATGGAGAATATAGAGGATGGAATTGGGAGGATAAGGGATGCCCTTGAAAGCCTGTGATTTTTGCCTATCCTTTCTATTCTGGAGGTCGGTATGCTGAGGCTTCTGATACTTTTCGTTGCTGTGGCAGGGTTGCTTTTCTCCTGTGAGTCTAAAAAGGAAAGCTCTGCCCCCGAACCTGCAAAGAAGGAGGTTACGGAGAAGGTCCTTATCCCCAAAAAGGAGTATGCGCTCCTTATCGTAGAGAGCAAGAGCTGTATATACTGCAAACAGCTTGACAGGGATATAAGGACTGAAAAGAGCTTGCAGGAAGCCCTCAAGGAAATAGACCTCTACAGGATACTCTACGAGAGCTATACGCCTGTCAAGGCGAAATTCGGCGGGAAGGTTATTGAGACTACCGAGAATGAGCTTGCAAAGACCCTGAACGCCCTTTCCTTCCCGAACCTGATCTTCTACGACAGGGAAGGGAACATAATACTTCAGATTCCCGGCTACCTTTACCCCTCTCAACTTGTGTGCATAATTGATTACGTCAAAACGCAGGCTTACAAGACCGAGGATGTGAACACCTACATAAAGAAGAAAGGCTGTGCATGAGGGCTTTTCTCTTTGACCTTGACGGAACCCTGATAGACTCCGCAGAAGATATAGCCTTGGCTCTCAGGCTCACCCTTGAAGACCTGGGACTCTCCGAGAGAATGCCTCCCGATGTTCGTTCTTTCATAGGTGGGGGAGTCAGGCTTCTCCTTGAGAGGGTCCTCGGGGATGATTTCAGAGAGGAGCACGTTAAGGTCTTCAGAAAGCACTATATCTCAAATCCTGTGGTTCATACGCGCCCCTATCCCGGTATTGAGGAAACTCTGAAGTCTCTGAGGGAAAGGGACTTTAGTCTGGTGGTTGTTACCAACAAGCTTGAGGAGCTCTCCCTTGAAATATTAAAAAGGCTGGGGCTACTTGATCTCTTTGACCTCGTTGTCGGGGGCGATACATTCTCAGAAAAGAAGCCTTCTCCCCTTCCTGTTAAGAAAGCTTTAGAGTTCATAGGTGTGAAGCCTTCATCCGCTCTGATGGTCGGAGATACCGAAGCGGACATAAGGGCTGGCAGAGGTGCCGGAACCCTGACCGCCCTTGCCCTCTGGGGCTATGTCAAGAACGGGGCTGTTGAGCCAGACTTCTTTCTGAAGGAACCCACAGAGCTTCTCAGTTTAGCATACCGAGGATCTGGTGCCTG
>JALSTO010000250.1 GCA_026983685.1 Aquificaceae bacterium
TTCTTGCCCGGCTCCCACTTAGCAGGACACGCCTCTTCAGGGTGGCTCATCAGATAAACGTTAGCTTTCATCTTCCTGACAAGCTCCTCCGCATTTCTTCCAACATTGTAGTAGTTAATTTCCGAACTGACAAGAACTCCATCGGGATTTATTATGAACGTTCCCCTGAGAGACATACCTGTATCCTCGTCATACACCCCGAACATCCTTGATACCCTGCCCGTTGGATCAGATCCCATAGGGTATCTAACATCCTCAAGGAGCTTCTCCGTATTGTGCCAGGCAAGGTGAACGTACTTTGTGTCCGTTGACACGGAAACAACCTCCGCTCCCAAGGCTACGAGCTCATCGTAGTACCGGGCGAGGTCCGACAGCTCAGTAGGGCATACGAAGGTGAAGTCCGCGGGGTAGAAGAAGAGTATCAGCCACCTTCTCTCTCTCAGAAAGTCCTCCAATGAGAGCTTCCCAAAGCCTCTCGTCTTTGGGTCGTATATCTCCAGCTCAAAGTTTGGCACCTTCTTTCCTATTCTGACCTCAGACATCTCTCTTACCTCCTGAATTTTAGTTAATGATAATTATTCTCATTTAATAGAATTTGTCAATATGATCTCTCTCAGAGATCAAGGTAGTCTCTGGACAGAAGAGTATCCCTCCTAAAGACGTCCCGCTCCTGAGGAAAGTCAGACCTGTAGTGGACTCCCCTGCTTTCCTTCCTTGATATAGCCCCTTCAACTGTGGCGTAGGCTATCAGGAGAAGGTCGTAAAGCTGGCGGTTCTCAAAGGTCGGCTCCATACGCCTGCCTCTCTCTATCCACTTCCTGATGAGGTGCTTCGCCTTTGTTAACTCCTCACCATTTCTCTCAAGACCAACCTTCTCCCACATCAGGGACCTTAGCTCCTCAAAGCTACAGGGCGGTCCTCCCTTACCATCCCGTCTGTTTCGGAACCCAGCCCTGCTTGGCTTTAAGAACTTGTGGTCTATGTACAGCCTGTAGGCGGTCCTGTAACCAAAGACGACTCCCTCAAGGAGCGAGTTGGATGCAAGCCTGTTAGCTCCATGGACACCCGTGCACGTGCATTCCCCTACAGCGTACAGCCCTCTGAGGGCCGTCCTTCCAAAGCTGTCAACCTCCACACCCCCTATGTAGTAGTGGGCTGCGGGAACAACTGGAATGGGATCTGCGGGGTCAAAACCTCTCTCCCTCAGGAAGGAAGCTATCGTCGGGAAGCGCCGGGATATGTCCATACCTTTTTCAATAAGGGGTCTGAGATCAAGGAAGACCTCACCACCGTGCTTGAGGACGTTGAATATAGCCCTCGCAACCACATCCCTTGGCTGGAGCTCATCAACGAAGCGCCTCCCCGAGCCATCTATGAGGTGGGCACCTTCACCCCTCACAGCCTCCGATATGAGAAGGTTGGTTCCTCTGAGAACCGTTGGGTGGAACTGAACGAATTCAGGATTCCTCAGGGTTGTCCCAGCTCTGAAGGCTATTCCTATGCCGTCTCCCCTCACCGTTGAAGGGTTTGAGGTATGCCTGAACATTGAAGCTGCTCCTCCGGTAGCCAGCACGATGGCACCGGTCCTTACAAAGCACAGGCTTTTCCCTTTCCTGTATATAAGACCGCTTACCTCATCCCCGCCAACTATCTCCTGAAGCTCACCTTCAACTATGGGAATCTCAAGCTCCCGAACTCTTCTGAGGAGCTTAGTGTATATCTCTCTGCCCGTATAGTCCTTTACCTTGAGAACTCTCGGAAAGGAATGACCACCTTCGGTGGTGGTAGCGTAGGAATCTCCTTCTCTGTCAAATTTAACCCCCCACCGTTCAAGGTCCGCTATCCTGAGTACCCCGTCGCTTACGAGTATCTCGGTGTTCTTCTCATCGTTCAGATACCTGCCGGCCCTCAGGGTGTCAAGGAAATGGGCGTAAGGGCTATCCGCGGGGTGGACAGCAGCTGCGATTCCCCCTTGAGAGTAGTAGGTGTTCCCTATACCCCTTGTAAGGAGGACGGGGCTGAGCCCGAGTTCTTTCAGGACTATTGCGCAGGTAAGTCCCCCTATCCCGCTTCCGCATATCACTATCTGAGCGGACTCCTCGGGCAGGAGAGAGGTGTCAAACTCCAGAAAGTATCTCATTACGAACAGCTCTGATTATAAGGTCTGTAAGCCTGTCGGGGTCGTGGCGGACGAAGCTTTCCTTCTCACCTATGAGGTCCTCCGCAAAGACCGCTACACCCTCCTTTGCTATACGGGCAACGTCTGGAACCACGGGCTCTTGTCCCTGCTCAAGGTACTTCCTGAGAACATTGTTTGGAGGCATCTTTGTGTTCACGATAACGCCATCGATCCGGTCTATGCCTGTGAACCTCCTGAAGGCGTCAAGGTGGTCGTAGGCTGTGAAGTCATCGGTCTCTCCCGGCTGGGTCATGGCGTTGACGATGAACAGGCGGATAGCCTTACTTCTTTTGACCGCCTCCCTTATATCCTCTATGAGAAGGTTCGGCACTATGCTGGTGAAGAGGCTTCCCGGTCCAAAGATCAAGAGATCTGCGGTCTCTATGGATGCTATCGCCTCAATGGGAGCTTTGGCTTCCTTAGGCTCTATCCATATATCCTCAATCTTCGCACCTCCCTTCTTGCCGTATTCTGTTATGCTTTCCTCACCCTGAACCACCTCTCCATCGCTGAACTTGGCTACGAGGTGAACGTCCTCCGCTGTTGATGGGACTATGCTCCCCTTAGTTCTCAGTATGTGGGACGTAAGCCTGACAGCTTCAAGGAAGCTCCCGGTTATATCTGTCAGGGCTGTGAGGAAGAGGTTCCCAAAGGCATGTCCCCCAAGACCGTCTCCCTTGAACCTGTACTGAAAGAGCTCCTGCATAACCTCCTCACTCTCGGAAAGAGCTACTATGCAGTTCCTTATGTCTCCCGGAGCGGGTATGTTGTATATCTTCCTGAGTCTGCCTGTACTTCCACCGCTGTCCGCAACCGTAACTATAGCGGTAAGCTCCTTTATGCTATCGCCGACCTCCTTCTTCAGACCCTTCAGCAGTGTTGACAGACCTGTCCCTCCTCCAACAGCAACCACCCTCATACCTTTGCCTCCTCTCTATCTATATCGGCAAATCTACCAACGGTTAAGGTTCCACATCCTCCTATAGGGTCCCTGCGGAAACGGTTTGAGAGGGTTACCCTCACACCCATTGACTTCAGGAAAAGGAAGGCATCCTCGTACTCCTGAGGGCTGACAGGTTTGAATCCCGCCACGTCGTTGTAGTAAAGGAGTGTAACACCGAGCCCCAGCTCCTTAGCGAGCTTCCCCAGAAGCTCAAGATCGCTACGGGAGTCATTCACATCTCTCAGGAGAAGGTAAGCCAAGCTGATCTTTTTCCTCCTCTTTCTGCTCAGGGTCGGCAGTATCTCCCTAAGGGTTGAGAGAAGGTCCGAGAGCCTCCCCGCATGAGGCATAAGCTCCCTTCTGAGGTCCTCCTTCAGGAAATGGATGGAGAGGCTAACTCCGTTGTGGGGAAGGGAGAGAAGCTCCTTCAAGTTCTGAAGGGGGAATCCCGTTGTGTAGAAGGAAACCTTAAACCCTCTATCTTTGAAGAACATGAAAGCCCGTCTTACGTTCTTCCAGTTTGCAAGAGGCTCACCTATGCCTGCGATGGCTATCCTTCTTACTTTATGCAGGGTACTCACCTCATAATACTGGAAAATCATCTCCTCAAAGGAGAGGTTCCTAAAAAGCCCATGCCTCCCAGAGGCGCAGAATCCGCACTTTACAGCACACCCTACCTGGGTTGATATGCACAGGGTATCGCCCCTGTAGTGGACAGCCTCCACGGCGAAGCCGTCTTCAAGCTCAAATACGAAGAGCCTGTTGAGCTCACTTTCAATTATGCGTTGCAATCTCATACTCTACTTTATCCCCCGCAAATCTCCTGCAACAGCCCCCGCAGGACTGACAGCTTTTTATGGCTCGCTCGTAGCCCTTAGGCAGTATCTCTTCAAGGTTGAACTCCTTAGCCCTGTCCTCAAACTGCACTAAGAGGGTGTTCCTGAGGGGATCTACCTCAAGGAGCCTGCCTACCTTTTTATCTATGCATATCTCAGAACCTCTCTCGGGCAGAAGGTGTTTGACTATGTAGTTGTCCTTTTCAAAGGATAGACAGCATACAAGCCTACCGCAGGGTCCCGTGAACTTGGAGGGAGATAGGGGGAGGTTCTGCTCCTCAATGTCCCTGAGGGATATGGAGTCAAACCTTTCCATGAACCTCATACAGCAGGGGACTTCCCCGCAGAGACCGACCCATCCAAGTATCTGGACCGCATCCCTAACACCGACCTGCCTCATCTCTATCCTCTTCCTGAATATTCTGGCAAGCTCCCTGACGAGCTTCCTGAAGTCCACCCGATCCTCCGCTGTGTAGTAAAAGAAGATCTTCTTTGAGCTTAAGGGTATGTAAGCCTTCAGGAGGTGCATATCAAGCCCCTGCTCCTTTATCTTCCTCTTGCAGGTCTCGTACGCCTTCTTGCTCTCCTTCTCGTTCTTGCTGAGAACTCTGAAGTCCTCATCGGTAGCCCTGCGAACGAACTTGTACCTTATGCCCGTAAGGGCATCCTCCTTAGAGGGTCCCAGAACCCTTACAACATCCTCACCCTTTTCCTCAGACTCTATCACCACAACGTCGTCTCTTTTGAGCTCCTCCCTGCAGTCCTCAAGAACACCTATCTTGTTAGTGTCTAAGCTCTTAACCTTTATGTAATTCATGATAGCTACCTCCAGAGAGAGTAAAGGGTCAGCAAGCCGAGGCTAAACCTCAATCCTCTTCCGAGCCCGTTTCTGAGCTCGGATATCCTTCTCACAATCATCTCAAATCTATCATAATTTATTCCCTTCTTCAGGTAAGTTACCTTTACCCTTTCCTCAAGGACGTTTAGAAAGAGTTCCCTTTCCCTGTCATCCATCTTATCAAGCTTCAGGGCTACTTCATAGACCTTATCGGGCTTTAAGCTGAGGAAGCTATCAACAAGACCAAGGACCTCCTTTTTCTCTAAGAGGTCCCTCGCAAGGGTGAGGCTTCCTCCTGAGAGTTCGTATATCTCCCTGTCCTCCCTCCCGAGTAGCTCGTAGAAGATGCTCTCCTCAAGGGGTGGGAACTCAATCTGAAAGGTTCTTGAGAGTATAGTCCGCAGGAGACTCTCTTTACCCTCTGAGATCAAGATAAAAACTGTATCAACGGGAGGTTCTTCAAGAACCTTAAGTAGAGCGTTTCCCGATTCTTTTGTAAGTTTGTGGGCATCATCAATGAGGACAACCTTACTCCTTGAGAGGGCTGGTCTTACGTAGGAGAACTCTTTAAGTGCACGTATCTGGTCTATTTTTATACCTGTTCCGGAGGGAGGGACATAGATAAGGTCTGGGTGCTCACCCATCAGGTAAACGAAGACGTTTTTTCCTCCTATCTCTTCGTAAACGGAGATCTCTTCCCATCTTCCTGAAGTCACGTCCCCTGCAAACTTTTCAACGTGTCTGCAGGAGGCACACTCACCACACCCCCAGGGAGCACCCTCAAGGCAAAGGATACCTTTGGCGAAATCAAGGGCTGCAGAGGTCTTTCCTACACCGGGCGGTCCGTAAAACAAAAGAGAGCCGGGGATCTTGCCCTCCCTGTGAAGCCTTTCAAGGAAGTCCTTTACACCCGTCTGGTTTCTGAGACGCATACTCTAAATCTAAGCTCACAGGACCACCTGTTTGACGAAGAGTATCTCCGGTATGCTCTTGAGGTCCTCAATCACGTGTTCGGGAACCTGATCATCAAGGTTGAGTATCCCCAAGGCTATGCCTCCCTTCCTTTCCCTCCCAAGCCTGAAGCCGGCTATGTTTACACTGGCACTCCCGAGCACAGAACCTATCTTTCCTATAACACCGGGAACATCCTTGTTCTCAAAGACAAGCAGTATCCCCTCCGGTTCTATATCAACCCTGTACTTATCTATCTGGACTATCCTCAGGAGCTGTCCTTCAAGCACTGTTCCTGCAACTACCTTCTCAGTTCCGTCCGCTCTCACCACGACCTTTATGTAGTGCTTGAAGTCCGCCGCTTCTTCTGAGGAGAGCTCCTCAACCTTTATACCTCTGTCCTTAGCCACGTAGGTGGCGTTTATTATGTTAACGGGGAAGTCCACGACCTCCTCAAGTATTCCCTTAAGAACAGCCGCTGATATTGGATGGAAGTGGTCGGATATGTCTCCCCTTACCTCTATGTGAACCTCCCTTATCCCCTCTTCAGCCCACTGGACCATGAACTTTCCCATCTTCTCCGCAAGGTCAAGGTGGGGCTTTATGAGTGTGAGGACGGAAAGGTCTGGGAATGGAGCGTTAACAACGTATTCGGGAGATTTCCCCTTGAGGGCTTTTATTACCTGCTGAGCCACTATCACAGCCACGTTTTCCTGGGACTCGTGGGTGTTTGCTCCTATGTGGGGTGAGAGAGAGACGTTTTCAAACTTCCTGAGCCTGTCCACGAACTCCGGATGTGGGGGCTCTTTGGAAAAGACATCTAAGGCGACACCCTTCACCTTACCCCTCTCTAAGTTCTTCAGTAGAGCCTCTTCGTTAACTATACCTCCCCTCGCGCAGTTCACAAGGTAAATCCCTTCCTTCATAAGCTCAAACTCCTTCTCCCCTATCATGTTCCTCGTTTCATGGGTGAGCGGAGCGTGGATGGTGAGTATATCTATATCTCTGAGCATATCGTGGAGGTCATCCACGAGCTTTACACCAAGTTTGTCCGCCTTTTCCCGGGGTATGTAGGGATCGTAAGCCATAACGCTCATACCGAAGGCTTTAGCCCTTATAGCCACCTGAGAACCTATGTTTCCCAGACCTATTATGCCGAGAGTTTTGCCATAGAGCTCCGTTCCCATAAACTTCTTCCTGTCCCATCTGTGTTGGAGGAGAGACTCGTGGGCTCTGTGCCCGTTCCTGACTATTGTGAGCATGTGCATAAGGGTGAGCTCCGTAGCTCCTATGGTGTTGGCACCGGGGGTGTTCACAACGAGTATTCCCCTTCTGGTCGCTTCCTCTATATCAACGTTATCAACCCCAACACCCGCTCTTCCAACAACCTTGAGCCTCTCAGCCCTGTCTAAAAGCTCCTTGGTGACTGGCGTTCTGCTCCTCGTGATTATGCAGTCAAAGTCTCCGACTATCTCAAGGAGCTCCTCGTAGGATATATCGGGCTCGTTGTAAACCTCAACATCTGACTCTCTTTGGAGAAGCTCAATTCCCTTTGGAGATATCGGGTCGGTTATAAGTACCTTGTACAATTCCTATTCCTCCAGAAGGTAGTAGGAGAAATATTATAGCCTATCGGTGTTTAGAACATGAGCGCATCAGCACCGTGTTGGCAACAACGCTTACCGAGGATAGAGCCATCAGGAGACCCGCTATCTCGGGCTTGAGATAGAGACCGAACTTGAAGAAGAGTCCTCCAGCGAGGGGGATGCCTACTACGTTGTAAATGAAAGCCCAGAGAAGATTCTGCTTTATCTTTCTGTTCACAGTAAGACCGAGCCTGAAGGCTTCCGGCAGACTACCTATACCTGAGAGGAGAACTATATCTCCCGTCTGCTTCGTTATGTCAGCTCCACCTACAACAGCGAAGGAGAGGTCCGCCTGAGCGAGGGCAGGAGCGTCGTTGAGCCCATCTCCGACCATTGCCACCTTCAGACCTCTGTCCTGAAGGGACTTTATGAATTCCTTCTTCTCCTCGGGCTTAACCTCTGCAACGAAATCGTCAAAGCCAAGCTCCTCAGCAACAAGCCTCGTACTGCTCGCTCTGTCACCCGAAAGCAGGAGGGTCTTTATCCCCATCTTCTTCATCTCGCTAACAACATACCTTGCCTCCTGCCTTAGAGTGTCTTTCAGGTAGAAAAGGGCAAGCACCTCTTCTCCTTTCTTCAGGGCTACAGTCTTCCAGGAGTCCTCTTCCTGCATATCGTAGCCCCCTATGAAGTATTCACCGCACCTGATACCTTTTCCGATTAGCTCCTTACATCCCACGAGCTCAACTTCCCTCGCTCCCTGTTTGAGGGCATACTCCCTTATAGCCTTAGCTACTGGGTGATTGGATCGGGACTCCATGGTGAGGGCTATATCAAGGGCTTCGGGAGATCTGAGGTCACACCTAACGACCCCGAATTTTCCCTCTGTTAAAGTCCCCGTTTTGTCAAAGACGAGAACATCTATCTTGGACAGAAGCTCAAGGGAGGAAGGCTTCTTTATAAGTATTCCCCTTGAGAGAGCTCTGGATATGCCCACCACGATGGCGAGGGGAGTGGCTATTCCCAAGGCGCAGGGACAGGAGACCACGAGGACCGCGAGGGAAAACTGAACAGCCTGTTCAAGGCTACCCCCCAGCTTTATCCACAGGAAGAAGGTCAGGACACTTATAAGAAGAACCACCTGGACAAAGTAATGGGAGACTCTGTCAGCGAGTCTCTGGACTTTGGGCTTCTCCAGAAGGGCGGTGTCAACCATCCTTACTATCTTGGATAGATAGGAGCCTTCGTAGCTCGCCTCCACCTTTATCTCTATATAGCCTTCCTCAACAACCGAACCGCTCAGCACCTTGTCCCCCTCCCGCTTCGGGATCGGCTCGGGCTCTCCCGTCAGGATGGCTTCGGATACGTACGCATGCCCCCTTATAACCCTTCCATCAAGGGGAACGATGTCCCCGCCTCTACACACGACCACCTCACCCTTAAAGACCTCCCTCACGTTCTTTTTTACCTCCCTGCCATTCTCAAGGACGGTAACCTCGCTGTTCTGGGA
>JALSTO010000251.1 GCA_026983685.1 Aquificaceae bacterium
TCCTCCATGCTCAGTTTATACCTCTTCCTCAGCTTCTCAAGGACACGTACAAGGTTCTCCCTTATAGCTTTTACCTCATAATTGACTATGAGAACCGAAGGGAGAACAAGGTCTATGAATCTCTTCTTCCTCTCCTCAGGAGGGAGACCTGCAAGGGAAACTACCTTCGTGTAAGTAACCGGAAGGACCGAGCCACATTTCACGGGAAGAATATCCTCGGGAGACAGCAGAGTCCTGTAGATGACCTTCACCTTAGGCAGATCAATAACCGTCAGCTGAGAGGAAAGAATCTTCTTAACACTGCCCTCCTGAGGAAGGAATTTCAGACAGAGAAATAAAACCGTGCCCGCAAGGAGGATAAAGAGTAGAGAGGAAAGTCTCTTCATGCCCTTATAATTTTATTAAATGATTCTCAGTGACAGGAGCATTAAGGAGCTGATTGAGAAGGGGGAGCTTATAGTTGAGCCTCTGTCTTCCTCTCAGGTTCAGTGTTCATCCCTTGACCTGAGGCTGGGGAGAGAGTTTGCCAGATACACAGGCTCAGAGACAATAGATGTCAAAAGAGGAATTGGCAGTGTTGAGAGGCTCGTAGCCAGCGATTACATAGAGATTGAGCCGAAGGAGTTCCTGCTCGCTACCACCATGGAGTACATAAAGCTCCCTTCTCACATAACAGCCTTCGTTGAGGGAAGGTCATCCTTGGGCAGACTCGGTCTGTTCATAGAGAACGCTGGCTGGGTTGATGCGGGCTTTGAGGGACAGATAACCCTTGAGCTGTACAATGCCAACAACGTTCCCATAAGGCTCTACACGGGTATGAGGATATGCCAGCTCGTCTTCGCCAGACTCGACCAGGTGCCCGAGAGGGTGTACTCAGGAAAGTACAAGGGACAGCGGGGGGTCACGCCCTCAAGGATTGAGATGGATTCGGATCTATGAAGCTCCTTGCTCTTTTCCTGCTGGTTTTTCTGACATCCTGTGCAACGAGATCTCCGAAGGTCGTAAAGGAAAAGCCCGAGGCTCCCGTCTATCTATCCCCTCTTAAGGGGAGTTTGGAGGTCATAGGGAGGGGTGTTTTCATAAGGTCAAGGTGCGGGGATTTCGTCAGAGCCGTCGCGGAGGGAAGGGTTGTGTATTCTGGCAAGGACGTGGACAACTTCGGATGGGTCGTGATGGTTGAGCAGAAGGACGGCTTCCTTTCGGTTTACGGTAAGATCAATAATCCCTGGGTGAGGAGCGGAGAGAGGGTGAAGAGAAGACAGGTGATAGGTAAAGCGGGTCGCTGGAAGGACGCCTGCGGCGTTTATTACGAACTCAGAGATAAAGAGGGCAAGCCCCTAAAACCAGTTCTGAGGTGAGTCATGGCTGTGGCTTTGCTACTACTCATGGTTGGAAACCTCTTTGCCATAGAGCTTCCCGACAGGTGTGATATCAGGTACCAGAAGTGCGTTTACGATTGTATTCAGGAGTTTCCCCTTGACAAGGAGAAGAGAAAAGGATGCGAGCTGAGATGCGAGCTGGGAAAGGGCTGGTGCAAGACTAAAAGCGGAGCCAAGAAGCTAACCGAGGGGCTGAGAAGGATGTGGGAAGGCTTTTCCAGAGAGCGATGAGGAGTATAATTTAAGTATGCTCATATCCGAGCTTTCCGAAAAGCAGAAGGAGTTTTTGAAGAACGTCTTTGAGGTTGAGGAGCTTCCAGAAGATACGGATGTGGAGAGCTTCCTTGAGGAGAAGGGGTGTAGGCTCTACGAGTGCATAGAGTGTGGTAAGCTGGTCTTCCACGATAACTACGAGTTCTGGAACCTTTCCGAGTGCTGTGATGACAACTCAAAGCTGACCCCCAAAGGATTGCTCTGTGAGGTCTGCTTCTCAAGAAGCCCCG
>JALSTO010000252.1 GCA_026983685.1 Aquificaceae bacterium
TTGAGGTGGTTCACATCCTTTCTAAGGAGAGGAGAGAATTCCACCCAAAGCCTCTGTTATGGTAGAAAATATACACTGATGACGTTGACGACGGAGATAAAGCTCGGCGCCTTCGTCTTGGCTACGTCTATAGCCTTCGCTTTTCTTATACTGACCTTCGGTGAGGTCCCGTTTTTTAAGCCTGAGACAAAGAGGTACGTCGTTTACTTCAGGGATGTTGGAGGGCTCTCTAAGGGAGCTGAGGTGAGAGTGGCCGGAATAAGGGCTGGGAAGGTGGAGGAGATAACCTTAGAGGACAGCAGGGTCAAGGTTGTCTTCAACGTTGAGAAAAAGATAAGGCTCTTCAAAGACGCCTCTGCAAGCATAGGAACCTTGGGTCTTATGGGGGACAAGTACCTTGCGGTGGATCCGGGAAGCCCCGAAGAGGGAGAGCTTAAAGAGGAAAGCACCCTTAAGACGGCTGAGGGAGTTGCTGACACCGACAGGTTGATAAGGGAGCTGACCAGAACAGCGGAGAGCTTCAAACTCGTAGCCCAGAATCTCAACAGGATACTCACCGAAAACAGGGAAAACCTCAGGGAGACCATTGAGAACATGAACTCTCTGACCCAGACGCTCAGGAAGATAGCACAGGAGAACCGACAGAACCTCAAGGCCGTCCTCTCGCAGATGGCTCAGCTGACCCAGAGTCTAAGCCGGACACTGCCCGAGGCTGTTTCTTCCATAGACAGGCTTGCGGACGAGCTAGAGGCTATAGCTTCAGAGAACAGAGAGGACCTGAGGGCACTGGTAGCTAACCTCAGAAGCCTGTCCGGGGAGCTGAAGGGAGAACTTCCCAGGCTTGTAAAGAACCTGAACGACCTGTCCGAAAACCTGAACGGGGTTGTGAAGGAGAACAGGCGGGACCTGAAGGTCTCTATGAGAAACCTCGCCCAGCTGACCGAAAGGCTCAAGAGGAGCTCGGACAGGCTTGACAACATCCTCGCAAAGATTGAGAGCGGAGAGGGAACGATCGGAAAGCTCGTGACCGATGAGGAGCTCTACAGGAGTGTGTCCAAGGGAGCCAAACTGTTCGGAGAGGCGGGAGAGGTTATAACCAAGACAAAGATATTCGTTGGCTTCGGTGGGGAGGCTTACACAGGTGGGGATTCAAAGGGCTACATGTCTCTAAGAATTGAACCTGACAGAAGGACTTACTACCTCGCCGAAGTTGTAGGAGACTCAAGGGGAAGGGTCTATACCGAGCAGATCGTTGGTGGGAATGAGATAGTTAAGAAGGAGTTCAAGCCTGAGTTTACACTCCAGATAGCCAAGAAGTTCTTCTTCGGAAGAGAGAGGTACTTTGCGGTGAGGGCGGGTCTGAAAGAATCTACGGGTGGTGTCGGCTTTGACCTGTCTCTTGCCCCCAAGGTTAAGCTATACTCCGACCTGTGGGATACGGGAAGGAAGGACAGACCCGGAGAGAGTGGACTCGCTCCCAACCTTCAGGTGGGTGTTCAGCTCAGGATAAAGGGACCGCTTTACACGAGGTTCGGAGGAGATGACCTGTTAAACGACAAGCTCAGGGGAGCTTTTCTCGGTGCGGGCCTTGAGTTTTCGGAGGAGTATCTTAAGTATCTTCTCGGAGGAATGGGGCTTCCCTTTCCCTGATATCTTCTTTAATTTATATGAGGATAGCCATGTATAGTGATCAGATAAGGGAACTTTACAGGACAAACCTCAAGGTGGGTGCCTACGACCGCCTTCTCGTGTTCACCGATGACGAGAAAGACTATCTGACCGAGCTTATTGAAGAATTTCTAAAGGTGGGAAGGGAGTTCACATCTCAGGTCAAGACCTTTGTCTATGAGTCAACCAAAACTCACGGAAAGGAGCCACCCGAGCCTCTGTGGAGGCTCACCTTCGGAGACGAGGCTATTGATGAGCTGAAGCTCAGGGGTCTTCTGGACAGAATACTCTCAAAGGAGGACTATCCTCAGGAGGAGGTTATTTCCATACTGAAGGACAAGGTCGCTAATGTACCCAGCGTTGTCGTTGCATTCCCTTACTTTTCTACAACCCACACCTTTTACAGAAAGCTACTTACGGATGTGTTCGGTGCAAGATACGCCTCAATGCCCCTCTTTGACCCCACGATGTTCCTGACATCTATGAACGTTGACTGGAACTATGTAGCCAAGCTCAGCAGGGACATAGCGGACGTACTGAGCGAGGCTGAGTGGGCTCACGTCGTCTCCGATTACGGAACAGACATAGAGTTCTCCCTGAAGGGAAGGAAAGGTATAGCGGATACGGGTCTGTTTCATAATCCCGGTGAGTTCGGAAACCTTCCTGCGGGTGAGGCTTTTACCGCTCCCGTTGAGACTGAAGCCTACGGAAGGCTTGTGATCCTGTACGCACCCGACAGGGAGCTTGTCAGACCCATCACCTTCAAGTTCATAGACGGTGGCGTTGAAAGCATAGAGGGCTTTGAAGACTACAGGTACTTTATTGAGGATGTGTTCAAGAAGATGCCGGAGGCAAGGTTTATAGCGGAGTTTGGTGTTGGGACTAACCCTAAGGCTTCCAGACCTGATAATCTTCTTGAGGCGGAGAAGATACTCGGAACGGTACACATCGCCATAGGCGATAATCACACCTTCGGTGGGATGAACAGGGTCGGTTTCCATACCGACTACGTTGTTTTTAAGCCGACAGTTCTTATAGGAGGAAAAGGATGGGAAAAAAAGCTGCTACTCAAAGGAAAACTCCAGAAGATATAAAGGTTGAGCTGATAAAAAAGGTCCACCTCTTTGAAGACCTTAACCCCGACGAGCTCAGGGAAGCGGTAAAGTACATGAGTTTTAAAGAGTATGAGAAGGGAGACTACCTCTTCTTTGAAGAGGATGCGGAGCCGGGTATATTCATCCTCATAGATGGTCTCGTCAAGCTGATAAAGGAGACTCAGGACGGGAAGACGATAATAGTCAGGCTCGTTTTCCCGGGAGACGTGTTCGGCTGGATAGAGTGGGGGAAGAACACTCCCAAGAGCACCTACACCGCCATGGCGGTTCTAAAGACCAAAGTGCTCTACATATCCAATAAGGACTTCATAAACTTGGCTATAAAGTATCCCGCGGTGGCTATAAAGATGACCTGCGATGCAACCGCAAACCTGCTCCAGACCTATGAAATCCTGAAGAGCATAGCTTCAGGAAGGGTTGAGGAAAGGATAGCCAAGGTTCTCCTTGAGCTTGCGGACAGGATAGGTATAAAGAAGGACGGCAAGATAGTGATAAGGCTCCCCTTGACGAGGCAGGATATAGCTGAAATGACGGGAACTACCGTTGAAACAGCCATAAGGGTTATGAGCAGATGGAAGAAGCAGGGGATAATAAATACCGAAAGGGGATACATTGAGATAATAAACCGCAGGGAGCTTGAAAAGCTTTTGGTATAAAATAGGGAAGCATGGGCGTATTCAGGCTCTTCATCCTAATCGCAATCGTACTTTTAGTCTCCAGCATGTCCGAGCCCCTTCAGGTTCCACCGGAGCTGAGAAATCTTAGGGCTAAGGTTATAGACAGAAAGGGTGTGGTTCATGAGCTTACTTCCTTTATGTGTAATGAGGGAGGGTCCCTGAAGTTCAAGAAGGGAACCCTTGACTATAACGTGTCTTTATCCTCCATCAAGAGCATGGAGACCAAGGGTGAAGAGGAGGGAAGGGTTAAGGTTCTCGTCTCCTTCAGAGACGGGAAGAAGGAGGAGTTTGAGCTACCTTCTTCAACGAGGTGCACAGCCCAGAGCGATACGGGCTCAGTCAGCTTCTACATAAATGAGGTTAAGAAGATAGAGCTTCTCCAGGGAGACAGGAGATGAGAAGAATACTTATACCTATAATAGCAGGTACCTTCTTCTTTGCAGGCTTCTTCGCGGGCGCATCAAAGACAGTCCGATCCGAGGACGAGTACTCTTACCTCAAGCTCTTTACGGACGTTCTGAAGATAGTTAAGGAGAACTACGTTGAGGAGCCTGCCATAAAGGAGATGATATACGGTGCCCTCAACGGCATGGTGTCAGCCCTTGACCCATTCTCCGCTTTTTTCCCGCCGGAGAAATACAAGGAGTTTATGGAAGAAACCGAAGGAGAGTTTGGCGGTATAGGTATAGAGATAAGCATGGAGAAGGGAAGACCCATAGTCGTGGCTCCAATAGAGGGGACACCGGCGTTCAAGGCTGGTCTCAGGGCTGGGGACATAATAATAGCTGTTGACGGCGAGGACACCTTCGGCAAAACGCTCCTTGATATAGTGAAGCGGATAAGAGGAAAGCCGGGAACAAAGGTAAAGCTCACCATAATGAGGAAAGGGCTTGACAAACCCATAACCGTTGAGATAACGAGGGCTATCATAAAGATAGAGAGTGTCAAATACACAAGGTATGGAGATATTGGCTACATAAAGCTGACCCAGTTTCAGCATTACACCAGCAGGGACATGAAGAAGGCGATAAAGGACCTCCTCTCTCAGGAGGTTCACGGCTTCATAATTGATCTGAGAAACAACCCTGGAGGGCTTCTGTCGGAGGCGGTGAAGGTTTCGGACCTGTTCCTCCCTGAGGGCAAGCTGGTCGTATATACAAAGGGGAGGAGGGAAGAGGAGAAGTACTATGCAAAGGAACCCCCAACGGTTCCAGAGTACATGCCCGTCGTGGTGCTTATAAACAAAGGTTCTGCAAGCGCATCCGAGATAGTCACGGGTGCCCTTCAGGACCATCACAGGGCTACGATAGTTGGAGAAAAGAGCTTTGGAAAGGCATCCGTCCAAAACATAATACCCCTTGAGGACGGCTCAGCCCTGAAGCTGACCGTAGCATACTACTACACACCCAAAGGAAGGCTCATACATAAGAAGGGTATTGAGCCCGACGTTAAGGTCGTGATGGATGAGAAAGTCTGGGAGAAGCTCGCCCAGACAATAAGGAAGATGAGGATAGAAGGCAACGGCAAGAAGGTCATACTGCTACCTGAGATAGATATTCAGCTGAGGAAGGCTATAGAAGTGCTGAAAGCAAAGCTCCACGAACGGAAGGCTGCATGATAACCCTTGCGGTTGAGACCTCCTGCGACGAGACAGCCTTAGCCCTGTACGATGATGAAAGGGGACCCGTAGGAGACCTGATACTCTCTCAGGCTAAGGTTCACTCTCCCTTCGGTGGGGTAGTGCCTGAGCTCTCTGCAAGGGAGCACACGAAAAACCTCCTCCCCCTACTGGAAAGCCTTGTAAAAGATACGAGCTTTGACCTTCGGGACATAGACTTCGTATCCTTCACACTGACGCCCGGGCTCATCCTGTCCCTCGTGGTAGGGGTGTCCTTCGCAAAGGCTGTCGCCTATACCTACGGCAAGCCCCTCGTACCCGTCCACCACCTTGAGGGTCATATCTACTCCGTTTTTTTAGAAAAGCCTGTGGAGTATCCCTTCCTCGCCCTCATAGTCTCGGGCGGGCACACAGACCTGTTCTTGGTAGAGGAATTCGGCAGATACACCTTCCTCGGGGGCACGCTTGACGATGCTGCGGGAGAGAGCTACGATAAGGTCGCGAAGATGCTCGGACTGGGGTATCCAGGAGGTCCGGTCATAGACAGACTGGCAAGGGAGGGAAAGCCTATCTATAACCTTCCCCGACCCCTGATGGACAGCGACGACCTGAACTTCTCCTTCAGCGGACTGAAGACCGCAGTTATGAACCTGATAAAGAAGGAAAAAGATTTTAAGGTAGAGGATGTAGCAGCCTCCTTTCAGGAGGCTGTGGTTGAAATACTTGTGGAAAAGAGCTTCAGGGCTGTTGAGGCGACAGGGGTGAAGAGGCTAACTGTCGTCGGGGGAGTATCCGCCAACTCAAGACTGAGGGAGGAATTCTCCAGGAGAGCTGAAAAGCTCGGCGTGGAGCTTCACATACCGCCTCCGAGACTCTCCACCGACAACGCCCTGATGATAGCCTACGCAGGTATCCAGAGGTTCAGCAGGGGCATCGTAGCGCCCTTAGAGGTTAACGCCCAACCCAACATACCCTTAGAAGAGTTTGGAAGGCTCTGGACCTGACTTTATCTTCTCAAGGGCTTTTTTAAATATCTCTCTGTCTCCTTTGTACTTGAGAAGCTTCTGTGCCTCCTCCACCGGAAAGAACCTTGCATCCAGAACCTCCCAGGAGGGCTTGGGTTCCCCTTCTACATAGTCCATAAGGTAGTACTTCACCCGCTTGAATACCCTCTCACCTTCAAGGGTGTACCAGTAGCTTATCTCTCCTACGTAAGAGAGTATCCTTCCCTTAACGCCGGTTTCCTCAAGAACCTCCCTTAAGGCTGTCTCCTCAGGCTTTTCTCCCTTTTCCACGTTTCCTTTAGGAAAGGTCCAGACCCCAGAGGGGTTTTTTATCAGAAGAACCTCCCCATTCCTGAAGAGTACTCCACCTGCGGAGAACTCCTTTCTCAATCTCTAACCATCTCCATAAGGTCTTCCGCACCCCTGAGGGTGTTCTCGGTGGTTGTTCCAATAAGCCTCGCTACCTCCTGAACCTTCTCCTCGGGACTGAGGGTCCTCACCCTTATATAGGGTATGTCTCCTATGTAGAGCTTCTCGGTCACAAAGTTCACATCGCCGGCGGCACATATGGGCGCGGAGTGGGTTATAGCTATCACCTGCATCTTCTTGGAGAGCTTTCTGAGTAACTTCGCAAGCTTGACAGAAGTTTCACCGCTTACCCCAACGTCAACCTCGTCAAATATATAGGTACTCGTAGGTGGTTCTATAAGAGAGAGTGCCAGAAAGAGTCTGGTGAGCTCACCTCCAGAGGCAACCTCTTCTATGGGCTTTGGCTCGGTTCCATGGGCGGAGAAGAGAAGCCTTACTCTGTCGGAGCCATATCTTCCTATTTCAGACTCAGTAACCTCAAACTTGATCTGGGCTCTCTCAAGGTTCAGCTCCTTGAGGACCTCACTGAGTCGGGTTTCCAGGCTCTTTGCAGCCTTCCTTCTTCTCCTGCTGAGCTCTCTACACAGTCTTTCAAGTTCAGCTTTGGTTTCTCTCAGGCTTTCCCTGAGCTCCTCTATCCTCTCCTCGTAGGTGTAGGACTCGGAGAGCTTCCGCTTGATGCTCTCGGACTCACGAACTATCTCCCCATAGCTCTTCCCGTATTTCTTCTCAAGCCTCTGAACTTTAAAGAGGAGCTCGTTTATCCGGTCTATCTCCTCCTGAGATAACTCAAAATCCCTCTCCCTGAGGCTTTCAACGATCTCAAGGAGCCTCTCCTTCATGAGAGAAAGCTCCTCAACCTCATTTTCTAGGGAAGAGTCTATCTCGCTGACCCGCAGGAGCGCCCTGAGGGCATGTCCCAGCTCTCCGTAGGCGGAAGGCTCCCCATCGTAAAGGTGGGTGAGAACCTCAACCATGAGCTTCTTTATCTTCTCAAGGTCCTTGAGCTTCTCAGCTCTCTTCCTCAGCTCCTCAACCTGTTCAGGGGAGAGACCAACGTCCTCTATCTCTTTGAGCCTGAACTCAAGGAAATCCCTCTTCTGGAGCATCTCCTCTTTAAGAGAGAGGAGCCTATCAAGCTCCCTCCTCAGAGATAAGTAGTTGCTGTAAAGGGTTCCTACCTTTCCTGTCAGCTCCTCTAAGGAGGCGAATCTGTCCAGAACACTCCTCTGAAAGTCGCTCCTGAGAAGCTTAACAAACTCATTCTGTCCTTGAAGGGATACGTTCTCTTCCAGTAGCTCTCTGACCGTCCTTGCGGTAGTGCCCCTCCCGTTGAGGAAGTATCTGCTCCTTCCTCCTCTTATCTCCCTCCTCAGTATAACCGCTTCGCCGTCCTTCTCAAGCTCAACCTCAACAGCGGTCCCTTCGGGGAACTCCCCCTGTCTGCCCATGACAAACTCAACCGCGGATATGGTCATTGACTTACCGGTACCCGTCTCACCCGAAATTATGTTCAGTCCCTCGCCAAACTCAAGCTCTAAGTCCTTGATGAGCAGGAAATTTTCAATGCAAACCCTTCTGAGCATAGGTATAAATATCGGAACTAAGGGTTCCATGTTCAACGGGGTAGCCTTCTGAGGATAAGGAGCGACAGAGCGAGGAGGAAGGTGAAGAGATTAGAGGTAGAGCTCTGACATCCTCCAGAACCACAGATAGCAAAGCTTGAGGCTGAGAGCTCCGCGCTGAAGTCAAGAGAGCTGTCGGAGAAGCTCACGTAGAGCCTCCCACTGTAGGTGCCCTTGTCGGAAGGGTAGAAGGTGATTAAAACACTGCATTCCTCAAAGCTTGATAGAGTTCTCCCACTGCAGTTGTCCTCCTGCAGGGAAAAGCCCCTTCCCTCAAGGCTTACCCTAACCACCTGAACCGGCGTTGCTCCCGTGTTCCTCACCATGAACTCTCTCGTCCGGGGAGAGCAGTCGCTCACATCACCCCAGCTCAGCACAAGGGTTGAAGGACAGGCCTTCGGAAAGCTCTCATTCCGCAGAAGCGCATGAAAGTCAAGGACTGAGCAGGTGTAGTTCTGCCCAGCGAGGCTTGTGTACTTTCTTCCCGTCAGGAGTATCCGCCTTCTCACCTCTCCGTAGCTTAGGGAAGGCTCGTAGCTCTTGAGAAGGGCAACAGCTCCAGTTACGAAGGGTGTTGAAAGGGACGTTCCGGAGAGTTTCAGGAGGGAATCACAGCTTTCAGAGGTGTTCCCGGCTTTCAGAGCTAAGATGCCCTCTCCGGGGGCGGAGATCTTCACCTTGTTGAAGCTGAAGTTGGAAAAGTATGACCTCTCACCGTTAAGGTCAACAGAGCCCACACATATCATGTTCTCAAGGT
>JALSTO010000253.1 GCA_026983685.1 Aquificaceae bacterium
AAGGTTTGGTAAAAAGCTCCTCAGGGTGGGTAGAAGTCTTTTAAGAGCTACAATCAGAGCATCCACAGGTTTGGTATTGTGCAGGATTTCAAGGTGCAGGGGTATTCTCAGCTTGCCAACTGACAGGATTATAACCAAAGCCCTGTGAGCGAAAAGAGTCTTCTTGAGGGAAGGGTCATAGAGCTTTTTCACTCCTTCAAATTTTGAGCCTGTTTTTCTTAGGAGTGTGGTATCTGCTATGAGGAAGACTCTGTGGGAGGAACTGAGTTTGTGGAGGAGCTGGGATATAAGGCTATGGATTTCAGGCATAGGGTTGAAGTCAGAACTGCTGAGGAATCTTGAAAGTGTTGAGGCAGAGTAGGTTGGAGATGAAGACAGGGTGTAAGGGAAATGTGAGAAAATATTGAGTAGGGTTTTGTATTTGGTTTCTTCAAACATGTTCCACCTCCCTGGGGATTTCTCGGGGAGGTCTTTTTACCAACTTGAGTGTCAGCTTGTCAAGTGATGCAAAACTTTAGTTTACTTCTCTTATGCTCAGCGTCATAAAGGTCAGACAAGCCAGGGGTGTTATAATCAGTGAAAAACCGATAAGGAGGTTTGCTATGGGAGTTCATAAACTCCAGCCAAGAGACCATTTAAAGCCTCAGAATCTTGATGGCATATCCAACGAGCAGATTGAACCCCACTTTGAAGCCCACTACAAGGGCTATGTAACCAAGTACAACGAGATACAGGAGAAGCTCGCAGACCAGAGCTTTTCTGACAGGGGCAAGGCAAACCAGAACTACTCCGAGTACAGAGAGCTGAAGGTTGAGGAGACCTTCAACTACATGGGAGTAGTTCTTCACGAGCTCTACTTCGGTCATCTCGGAGCAAAGGGAGAACCCTCTGAGGCTTTCAAGAAAAAGGTTGAGGAAGACCTCGGAGGATGGGACTCTTGCACGAACGAGCTCAAAGCTGCAGCGGTAGCCTTCAGGGGATGGGCTGTCCTTGGGCTGGACCTCTTTTCCGGAAGGCTCGTCGTGAACGGGCTTGATGCCCACAACGTGTATAACTTCCACGGCTTTATCCCCATAATAGTCGTTGATACCTACGAGCACGCATACTACGTTGACTACAAGAACAAGAGACCTCCCTACGTTGATGCGGTTCTCAAGAACCTTAACTGGGAAGTGGTGAACGCAAGGTTTGAAAAGGCTATGAAGGCTTACGAGGCTATGAAGGACTACATAGGTTAAGATTACGGGGGCAATTGCCCCTGTTTTTTTAAAATATCTAATTGAGATGCATAGACAGTGGAGGTATATACCTAGTTATCTGTTTCTGTTTTACATAGTAATTAACGTATTCTTCTTTGTGTTTCCTTGGATGGTAGATAAATATAAATACACTATTGAATTGTCTGAGTTAATTTCCAGAGTCTTTGTTAATTTAGCAACGGTTGTAGCAGGTATATGGGCAGTATATAACTACTTTCTTTCCAAAAGAGCAGAAGCAACAAGGTGGGTCTACGAGCTTTACAATAAATTTTACTCTGAAGATAGGTTTCTAAAGCCAAGAGAAACTTTGGAATATAGATATTTTTCAAAACTTGCTACCTTAATGGAGTTAAGGGTCCTCGGCAGACATATAAGATTAAACGAAGAATAAAAACAACTTCTTAACGAAATGGATATGCTATTCAACTTTTTTGAAAACCTAATCTTTTTGGAAGAGGAAGGAGTTATAGATAAAAGAGACAGAGAAGTGTTGTTTGATTACTGGTTTGGACAACTAAGGTATCCACAAAGAGGAAATTTAAGGAGATACTTTGATAGATGTGGTTACGAGAGGTTAGCAAAGGAAACAAATTCAACTTACGAACATGAGTACTTGGGGCTTACACATGAACTTATGGAAAAACTTAAACCGGTAATAGATAAATTTGAGCTACGAAAATTAGATAGTGCTTGCAAAATACACCCTTTTAAGGACTGTAATCCTGATTTTGAAGACCTAAAATTTATAGTTTTCAGTATAGATGTGGGTAAGTATAATGAGGTTTTCAGAGAAATAGATAAGGAGTTGAATTATCATATTAGGAATAAAAACAATTCCTACAAGAGAATCTGTCTTAAAATTTCGCCTATAAACGAAGATGTATGGGTATATATAAAAACAAGCACTTGGAAGGAGAAGTTAGGTGATTGTGATTCGTAATTTAGAAGAAAACGATATAGAGAAACTACTTGAATTCGTAAAGAACTGCAAACCACTTACCGAACACACTCTCTATACATACTGGGTTTTATCTAGATATTTTCCGAACATATGCTTTTTATGTGAGAATGAATCAAGGGAATTGATAGGTGCAATAACAGGTGTTATATCTGCCAAAAATCAGGAGCATGCTTTTATATGGCAAATAGGTGTCAGATTAGACTACCGAAGAAAAGGTATAGCTACATCCTTGATAGATAAGTTTGTTAACAAATGTACTCAATTAGGTATATCTTACATTGAGTTTACAATAGAACCGAACAACGTTGCAAGCTTTAACCTTTTTAAAAAATATGCAGGTTGTAAAGGAATAAAGATGAAGAAAATCAAAATGGTAAAGACACAGCTTTGGAAAGAAGTCTTATATAGGTATGAGCTAAAATAATCTCAATAATGAGAGAGACCAGAATAATCAAATACATAAAAAGCCTTATAAGAAACCACAAGTACATGAGCACTGAGGACATAATGCTTGTCCTTGAAAGGTACTACAAGCTACCGATAAAAGTTCCCTCCGTTTACTATAAATACAAAAAGATAATAAGGGAGTGCAGGCAGGAGGTTTACAAGGAGAGGAGAAGGGAGAAGAGGAAGCTCAATAAAAGAGATGAAGATTGATACCCTCTTCCCTCAACCTCTTTCCCACCCTGAGAAAGAAGTCAACAGCTTCTTCCCTGTTTGAGAAGAAGCCAACCCGAAAGCCATCCCTCGTAACGGAAAAGGGTCTTGAGCTCTCTGAGGAGCTCGGGAACCTCCTCCTGTCGGACTCGTATATATCAACCTGAAAGTTAACCGGGCTAACGTAGGCTATAAACCCACCACCCCCAACTTTGTCGGAGATCTTTGACTTGACCTTCCTGTAAAGGGGTGCATCTTCTGAGGTGGGCTCAACCTCCTGGCAGAGCTCGGAGAGCCCAGCCCCGTACCAGTTCAGCTCGCTATCGCCCTCCAGTATGAAGAGCTCAATCTTCTCCTCCTTAGCCTCTTCACATATAGCCATCAGAACCTTCGCCCATCTGTTCATAGAGATATTATATCCTGCAGTCCCTTGCCTATCAAAACCAAGAAGGACTTGCCTTCGTATCCTTCCGCAGGCATACCGATATCAATATCCCCGAAGACGTAGTGGACAAAAACCGGGTATGGGTAGTCCCTAAGCCTCACTATCCCCTTAGCCCTGTAAACATTCTCTGGTAAACTCTTCAAGAATTCCATGAGCTCCTCGTAGCTCCTCTCTCCTTCAAACTCAACGAGCCTCTGACCCATATCTTCATGGGAGTGAAGGTGTATGCTTTCCCTGAGCTCAACAGGGTTCCCCACACCAGAGAAGACCTCTCCGGGAACCATTCCTCTCTGTGCCCTGTAGATCCTGTAAAGGTTCTTCTTCTCCTCCTGAGAGAACATGTTTTCAAGCCTGTATTTCTCCTTTATCTCTCTTACCTCCTTTTCAACCTTCTTCATAGCTTCGTCATCAACCAGATCAGCTTTATTGAGAACTATCACGTTTGATGAGGCGAGCTGGTACTTGGCTGTTTCCTCGTCCTTGTACTTGAAGAAGTTTTTTGAGTCAACCACACCTATTACGCCCTCAACCGCTGTCCCTACAGTCCTAAGGCTGAATATTATAGGAAAAGGCTCCGATGTGCCGGAGCTCTCAACGACTATCACCTCCGGCTTGTAGTCCTGAATTATTCCAAGGACTGAACGCTCAAACTCCTGAGAGAGCTTACAGCATATACACCCCTCCTCTATCTCAAGAACCTCCGAGTAAGCGTTCTTCAGAATCCTGCCGTCAAGCCCCACCTCCCCGAACTCGTTCACAACAACAGCAACCCTCCTGTCATTGAGGTGCTCCTTCACGGAATTTATTATCAGTGTGGTCTTTCCACTACCTAAGTATCCAGTAACAACGTAAGAAGATATCATCCCTAAGCCTCCTTGAACCTGAGTATGAACTTTCCCTTCTTCCCTCCCGTCTCCCTTGCTATGGGCTCACACTTGGCGACGAGTAGGAAGAATATATCCCTGTCAGCATCGCTGAGGGTCTCAAAGTTAGCCTGCCCTTTGCTTATAACCATATCCGCCCTGTAAAATTCCTCCAGAAATTCTCTGGAGCAGTCCTCAAGCCATGTCCCCACCTTGTCTGAGCCGTTGTCAACAACCTTACAGAGCTCCGTCATACCCACCTCCATCGCATCCTCGTAGGTTGCGTCGTTGAGAATAGGCTTCCCCTTAACACCATAGACAACTTCCTTACCCATATCCTTCAGGAGCTTCACAAGGAGCTTGTCAAAGGCGATCTCCCCAGCGTTGTCCCCAACTATAAGAACCCTACCTGATCGCCCAAGCCTATCCCTGAAGGCTCCGTAATCCCAGACAACAAATTCTGAATCAAGGAGAGATAGAACCTCCTCAAAGTTAACCTCTCCCCTTATGGCGAAGTCAATGTAGTTTCCAACCGCAGACACCTTGAGGGCGTAAGCCAGACCATCGGACTCTTTTCTAAAAAAGCTCTCCAGCTGGGGAAGTATCTCAAGGGCTAAGCTGTTAGCCTGCTTCTTCTGAAGCCTGAAGGGATCCTCTGAACCAGATATATCCCTGACTATCCTCTGAATGAAGTAGGCATAGTAGGCGGGAGACTTGTCAAGGGACTCAAACTGGGATAGGTACTTAACAGCCCTCAGGGCTATCTCTCGCTCCTTCTCCTCTCCAAGGTTCAGTCTCCTTACCGCATTCAATCCCTGATTTATAAGACAGGGAACGCATACCGGGTGAGCCCTCATAGCTTCTTAATATAGAACACAGCGCTTAGGGATAAATAGATATTAAGCCAGTAGAGGATCAGGAAGGCTATCGGGATGGTCACTATGAGAGCAAGGGTCAGGACAAAGCCAAAAATTCCAATAGTTGCTACAAGGGACCACATCGCACCGGTAGATATGTACTCACTGCTGAAGCTCTCCTTTATAAAGGATGGTCTCAATACCGAGAGAACAGCCTTGAAAGCGCTCTCAAAGTTGGCTGTCCCTGTACCGATAGCTTTCGCAAGGATAAGGGGTATAACATAAAAGAGCCATAGACCTAAGGTAAAGAATAGGATAGCTATGACTACAAGCGAGCTCACAGCTCCACCCTTTACCTCTCCATGGACGGATAAGTCAGAAAGTGTCCCTATGAGCCCAAAGGAGAGGGCAAGAAAGAAGAAGATGACTATAAGCAGAAGGTAAAGAAGTAAGAAGCCGAGCCACATGCCCACCCCAGCACCTAGGTAATCGGAGAAAGCTCTTCCAACCTTTATAGAGCTGAACTTCTCCTCAATCCTACTCTCAAGGTCTGTCTCCTTTAGCTCAAAGGCGATCATGATAAGGAAGGCATAGAGGAATATGCTTGTAAGCTGGTTGAAAACTATCCCGATGAGGGGAACCACTGATAGAAGAAGGAGAAGGAATAGAATTGCGGACCAGGATAGAGCTAAACCTATGTTGGACTTTACAGCCTTGTTAGTTATTGAGAAGAGACCACCCTGCGAAACTCTTTCAAAGGATATATCTATAAGCTCAGGATACTTCTCCCCTACCTCCTGTAGCCTGACTATAGCCTCAGGGTCTTTTACATATATGGATACGGAACCATCCTCTTCCTTTATCTTCTCGTACTCTTCCCTCTTCATACGGAGGATACTTGAAAGAACCGAGAAGACAAAATCCTCCGGTACATCTGGACCTCCCCTCCTTACCTTAACCCTGAGAGCCATCGCTAAATTTTACAACTGAGTTAAGCTTCTCAACCTACTCAGATTAACAACATCCATATCTCCCACCTTAGGAGTCTCTATATAGTATGGGAGGCTTCCAAGGTGTTCGTGTCTGAGGAGGTTTTCAAAGCCCTTAAATCCTATGTATCCTTCCCCTATATGCTCGTGTCTGTCCTTTCTTGAGCCTGCGGGAAACTTTGAGTCATTGGCATGAACAGCCCTTATCCTTTCAAGACCAACGGTTCTATCAATTTCCAACAAGAATGAGGAAAAGCCCCTCTCAGTGTTGATCTCGTATCCGTAGGCGAAGGCGTGGCAGGTATCAAGACAGACCCCTATCCTTACACCCGGGAAGGAGGATATTATCCTCCCAAGTTCGGAGAAGCTCTTTCCCATATCTCCCCTCTCCCCAGCTGTGTTCTCCAGCAGGACGAAGGTCCTCTTTGGCTCGTATCTTTTGAGTACCTCTTCAAGGGAGAGGATGATATTTCTCAGAGCACGATCCTCATCTATCCCCTTCGCTGTCCCGGGATGGAAGTTGTAGAAATCTATCCCAGCCATGTCACAAAAAGATAGCTCCTCAACGAAAACCTCAACAGACCTTCTCCTGAGCTCCTCTTTTGGTGATGCGAGGTTGAGGAGATAGGGAGCGTGAACCATAACAGGCTTCCCAAAGTCCTTAAGCCTCAGAGAGAACTCTTTTACTAACTGATTACTAACTCCATTCCACCTCCAGACCCTTGGACTCCTGAGGAAGAACTGGAAAACCTCCGCACCGATCTCTCTTGCCCTTTCAAAGGTATTCAGAATAGAGCCAGCGGAGGAAACATGAGCACCGAAGAGAGCCATCAGTGGAGTATGTGCTGGAGCTTCAACTGCTTTCTGATCTCTGTAAGGAGCTTCTCAAGAGCTACCTCGTAGGAGCTTGCTTTTATCTTGCACCCGGAGGCGTACCTGTGTCCTCCACCGCCGAGCCTCTCAGCTATCTTGGATACGTCAGCGCTTACCTTACTCCTGAGGGATACCTTCCACACACCTTCGTCGGGCTTCTCTATCATAGCGAAGGCTACCTCAACACCCTCTATTGACCTCGGGTAGTTCACAAGCCCTTCGCTATCGGAGTACTCAGTTCCCGTCTCTCTGAAGAACCTGTCGTATATAGTTATACCAGCGACAAGACCGTCCTCGTAAAGGGTAAGGGTCTCTAAGACCTTTGCTATTAGCTTCATCTTATTGAGAGATTCCCTCTCGGAGAACATCCTGTAAACGTAGTTCGGGTCCGCTCCGTAGTGGACAAGCTTTCTCGCAAGCTCAAAGGTGTACTCGTTGGTGTTGCTATACTTGAAAAAGCCTGTGTCTGTAGCAAGCCCGGCGTATATGCATGTGGCTATCTCCCTGTCTATAAGAGACTCATCCCAAGCGGATATAAGCTCATAAACGAGAGACGCTGTTGCTGGAGCCTTTGGATCAATGTAGTCATACCTTCCGTAAAACTCTCCCCCAACATGATGGTCTATCCTTATTCTCTTTGCCACCTTAACTTCTGTCCCAGCCCTGTAAAAACCAGCGGAATCAACTATTATCCCTACATCGTAGAACCTGCCGTCGGGCATGCCTACCACTTCATCGGAGTGGGGTATGAAGTCAAGGAAGTGGGGCACTTTATCCTTGCACCCAACGGTGACATTCTTTCCCATCTTCTTAAGAAAGAGGTAGAGCGCCATGGCGCTTCCCAGAGCGTCCCCATCGGGGTTCTCGTGGGTGAGTATCAGTATAGAGCCCTTAGTCTCCCTAAGGAAGTCAAGGAGGGGAATGCTTTCTCTCTTCATCTTTTTCCTCCTCTCGGAAATAAATTTATGGAAGTTTGCAGGTGAGAATATGATTTAAGTGCAAACATATCCCATTTCCTTCAAGGCTTTGCAGCACCTTCTACAAACCTCTCCTTCAAAATCATCTTCTGGATAGTATATCCAGCATCTCGGGCACTTTCTACCCTCAGCCCTGCTCACACCAACGATGAGTCCCTCCACCTCTTCCCCCTTCTGGGTTACCTCTCCACCTCTTCTAAACTCAACCTGGCTGACTGTGAGGAAGAAGTTAAGGTAGTCCTCATACCTCCGAAGGAGGTCCTCTAAATCACCCTTAGCCTCTATATATACCTTAGCCTCATAGGGATGTCTTATCAGGTTTTCTCTCCTCGCCCTTTCAAGGGCTCTCATCACCTCCTCTCTAACATCAATTAGCAGGCTGTAGTCCCTATCAAGCCCCTCAGATACAAGCTCATCCTTGGGAAGGGGTATGTTGTGGAGGAATACGCTCTCGGGCAGGTTCGTGTCTATCTTTCTTATGTGCTCCCAAACCTCCTCAGCGGTGAAGCTAAGGAAGGGTGCTATTGAGGTTGTCAGGGATATAAGAAGTTCGTAGAGAATAGTCTGGGCAGAGCGTCTTTCCCAGCTGTCTGGTGAGTAAACGTAGAGCCTGTCTTTCAGCACATCAAGGTATAAGGAGGAGAGGGTCCTTGTACAGAAGTTTCTGACAAGATGATATACCCTGTGGAAGGTGTAGTTTTCGTAGTGCCTGTGAACCTCCCTCAGAAATCCCTGAAGGTTAGACAACATCCATCTGTCAAAGTGGTGAAGCCTATCAACCTCAACCCTGTTTTTTGATGGGTCGTAGTCGTAGAGGTTTGAGAGAATGAACCTGAGGGTGTTCCTTATCTTCCTGTAGTCGTCGGTGAGGCTCCTGAGGATTGAGCTTCCGAGCTTTACGTCCTCTGTGTAGTCCTCGGACACCACCCAGAGTCTGAGAATGTCCGCT
>JALSTO010000254.1 GCA_026983685.1 Aquificaceae bacterium
AGCGCTGTATATGTAAAGGGGTGTTCCGTACTCCTGCGCCAGCTCCTTTACAGATACACCTTCCAGGTAAAGCTGTCCTTTCTTCAGGTCAATGTAAGGGTTGTACTCCTTTAAAAGAGAAGCGTCCATACCAACCTCCTTGGGGTGGAAATATTTTATAAGAGTTTGATAAGAGATGAGTTTTGTATAAATTAATACACTTGGAGGTCTGGAGATGGCAGGGCATAGTCACTGGGCTCAGATAAAGCACAAGAAGGCTAAGGTAGATGCCCAGAGAGGGAAGCTCTTTAGTAAGCTCATAAGGGAGATAACCGTTGCCGCAAGGCTCGGGGGTGCTAACCCCGAGTTCAATCCGAGGCTAAGAACCGCTATAGAGCAGGCTAAGAAGGCTAACATGCCCCTTGAGACCATAGAGAGGGCTATAAAGAAGGGCTCCGGTGAGCTTGAGGGAGAGACTTACGAGGAGATAGTTTACGAAGGCTACGCCCCCGGGGGTGTTGCTGTGATGGTTCTTGCTACGACAGACAACAGGAACAGAACTTCCTCCGATGTCAGGCATACCTTCTCCAAACATGGAGGAAACCTTGGCTCTTCCGGGTGCGTCTCCTACCTCTTTGACCGAAAAGGGGTTATAGAGGTTCCTGCGGAGGATATCTCCGAGGAGGAGCTGTTTGAAAAGGCTGTTGAGGCTGGTGCGGAGGATATACAGAGCGGGAGCGAGGTCCACCTTGTTTACACCCTTCCGGACGAGCTCTACGAGGTCAAGGAAAGGCTTGAACAGCTGGGAGTCCCTGTGGAGAAGGCTCAGATAACTTGGATACCCACCTCAACGGTCTCTGTTCAGGACCCCGATACTGCAAGGAAGGTTCTTAAGCTCATAGATGCCCTTGACGACCTTGAAGATGTTCAGCAGGTGATAGCCAACTTTGAGATACCCGAGGAGGTTCTCCAGAGGGTTGAAGCCTGAGGGATGTTCGTTAATATACTCCCGCCGGAGGTAAGGAGCAGGATAGCTGCGGGGGAGGTAATAGAGTCTCCTGCGGATGTGGTCAAGGAGCTCCTTGAGAACTCCCTGGATGCGGGGGCGAGGAACGTTGAAGTTGAGATAACAAAGGGAGGAAAAAGGCTTATATACGTCAAGGACGACGGAACGGGGATACACCCGGAGGACATAGAGAGGGTGGTCCTTGAGGGGGCAACGAGCAAGATAAAGGACGAGAAAGACCTTATAAACCTGAAGAGCTACGGCTTTAGAGGTGAGGCGCTCCACTCAATAGTCAGCGTCAGCAGGCTCAGGATAAGGTCAAGGTATTTCCAGGAGCTGGAGGGCTATCAGGTTGACTTTGTAGGTGGAGAGCTTCTAAGGAAATCAAAGGTTGGTATGGCTCCCGGAACGGTGGTTGAGGTCATGGACCTCTTCTACAACCTGCCCGTAAGGAGGAAGTCCCTAAGAAGGGAGGACACAGAGAGGAACAGGGTACTTGAGGTAATTAAGGAATATGCTATTGTGAATCCCACCGTAGGCTTTAGGCTCATCTCAAACGGAAGGGAGGTTCTCTCCCTCAAGCAAGGGGACGAGCTGAGCAGGATTGAGGAGATATTCGGTGAGAGGTTTGAGGTTTATGAGAAAGAGAGAGAGTTTCTGAGGGTAAGATCCTACATTGCGAGGAACGTCAGGCAGGGTAAGATATACATCTTCATAAATTCAAGACCTGTCAGCTCAAGGAGCCTGAAGGAGTTTCTGAAGAAGGTCTTGGGCTACAAGACTATAGGGATTGTGTTCTTAGAGCTCCCTTCCTTCATGGTTGACTTCAACATCCATCCGAAGAAGCGTGAGGTCAGGTTCCTGAAGGAGAGGAAGACCCTTTCCTTACT
>JALSTO010000255.1 GCA_026983685.1 Aquificaceae bacterium
AGGTGTCATGGCAAAGTTGAGGATATGCCCGTTGCGGTCAGAAACCTATACAAGCCCAAAAGAGACCCCAACTGGCCAGTGGGAAAGGTCAACGGTGCGGTCATGGTTTACGTGCCCTTTGAGAGCATCCTTGAGAAGGCACGTATTGACGGACTCATAAATGGGGGTATCGTAGGAGGAGTATTTCTTCTGATGTCCGGCGTTATACTCGCCATACTCAACCTCAGGGTCTTTAAACCTATAGACTCTCTGAGGGAGAAGGCTGAGAAGATAAGCAAGGGAAGCGTTGAGGAGCAGATCCCCTACCAGTCGGAGAACGAGATAGGTAGGCTCGCCAAGGCGATAGAGAGGATGAGGGTCAGCCTGAAGAAGGTCATGGATATGATGGGTTGACAGTGTATAATTGAGAATTATTATCAATTACGGAGGTTGATATGGAAGATAGAGTTTACATATTTGACACTACGCTCAGAGACGGTGAACAGGCGCCGGGCTTTTCCATGACGACCGAGGAAAAACTCCAGATGGCTATGCAGCTTGCCCGACTCGGTGTTGATGTGATAGAGGCTGGCTTTGCCATAGCCTCTCAGGGGGATTTTGAAGCTATAAACAGGATAGCGAGGGAGGTCAAGGGTCCTGTGATATGCTCCCTTGCGAGGGCTCTTGAAAAGGACATAGAGGTCGCAGCCCGGGCTCTTGAGCCTGCGGAGAGGAAGAGGATACACACCTTCATAGCTACCTCCGAAATACACATGAAGTACAAGCTCAAGATGGAGCCCGATCAGGTCATTGAGAGGGTCAGGAAGGCTGTCTCCTACGCAAGGAGATTCACCGACGATGTAGAGTTCTCCTGCGAAGACGCCACAAGAAGCCAGAGGGAGTTCCTCTACAGAGTCATAGAAGAGGCTATAAGGTCCGGAGCTACGGTAATAAACATACCCGACACCGTGGGCTATGCGGTTCCCGAGGAGTTCGGTGAGCTGATAGGCGACATACTGAACAACGTCCCCAATATAGACAAGGTGGTGTTGAGCGTTCACTGCCACGATGACCTCGGTCTTGCGGTTGCCAACTCCCTGACTGCGGTAAAGCACGGAGCGCGTCAGGTTGAGTGCACCATAAACGGCATAGGCGAGAGGGCAGGCAACGCAGCCTTAGAAGAGATAGTTATGGCTCTCAGGGTAAGGAAGGACTACTTTGAAGGGCTGAGAACAGGAGTTGATACAAAAGAGCTCTACAAGACCTCAAGACTGCTCTGCAGGATAACGGGCTCCTTCGTACCTCCAAACAAGGCTATAGTTGGAGACAACGCCTTTGCCCACGAGTCTGGCATACACCAGCACGGAGTCCTGAGCCACAGACTCACTTACGAGATAATGAATCCCGAGGATGTGGGTTTTCCCACGAGCAGGAGGATAATACTCGGTAAGCACTCGGGAAGGCATGCCCTCAAGCAGAAGCTCGCGGAGTACGGAATAAAGTACACAGAGGAAGACTTGGACAGGATATACCAACAGCTCAAGGACCTGGCGGATAAGAAGAAGGAGATATACGAGGAGGACATTGAAGCCCTTATATACAGGGAGTTCATGAAGATTGAGGATGGGGAGCCTGTCAGGGTTGAGCACTTTCAGGTCCAGAGCGGTGACAACCTGATGCCCACCGCAACCGTCAAGATTTACTTCAAGGGCGAGGAAAGGACGGCAACCTCAACGGGGAACGGTCCCGTTGATGCTACGATAAAGGCTATACAGAAGGCGCTTGGAATTGAGCCAAGGCTCCTTGACTACTCAATAAAGGCTCTCACACCTAATACCGATGCCCAAGCTGAGGCAAGGGTTGTTCTTGAACTCAGTGGTGTGAAGGCTTCCG
>JALSTO010000256.1 GCA_026983685.1 Aquificaceae bacterium
CTGAGAGAGCTTGATAGCATAAAAGATACTCCCGGATATCTGAAGCTAATCCTGAAGGTAGAGGACCCTACGGGACTTCCCCTCCTGATTGAGAAGCTCAGAGATGAGGTGGGGGAGAGACTCATAAAGATAGAGCAGATAAGGGATGAGAGGGATAGAGAGCTATCCTCCGTTGAGTTAGGTCCCTTGAACCCCCTTGAGCTATACAGGGAATACCACAGAAACGCCTACGGCTACGAGCTCTCTCAAGAGCTTGAGAGGAAGTTTTTAGAGCTCCTTAGAAGGGTTGAGGAAGATTTATAATATCTCCCCATGAGGTACGATGTAATAATCGTGGGAGGAGGTGCCTCTGGTCTGTACTGTGCTCTCACCTTAGCCTCCGCTCAGGGAAGGGGCTGGGAATGGGCTGAAAACAGGAGGTATCTTATCCTTGATACCGGAAGGTCGGATATGAACAGGGCTCTCTTCAACAACGTCCCGGGCATACCCATGGGGACTAAAGGCAGGGAGCTCTTAGACAGGATAAGGGAGCAGATAAAGTTTTACGGGGGTGTTGACTTCCTTGAGGAGGAGGTTGTGGAGATCTCAGGGAGGAAGGGAGAGTTTAAGATCAGGACGAAAGGCGGTAGGGAGATTGAAGGCGATTATGTAGTGCTGGCAAGCGGTTTCCACAGGTTTGATATAGAGTGCGAAGGTGTTGAGGTTGTTGAAAACCCGAGGTCTCCCAAGCCCGGAAGGGTTATGGTGAAACATGACGGGAATTTTAAGGTCAGGGACGGGCTCTTCGTCGCCGGGCTCCTTGCAGGGGTAAGCTCCATGTTCACCATCGCTTCCGGAACGGGGGTTCAGGTTGCGATAGACATTCTTTCTGAATGGGCTGGTAAGCCCATCGTCATACATGATGTTCCGGAGGAAGATTGAAGAGGATAATTCCCTCTCTGACCATATTCGTCCTCTTCCTGATAGTGTTCCTCTACCTCGTTCCCCTTCAGGACATAGTGAGTGCCCTTAGAAAGATAGAGCCCTCGGACCTTCTGCTCGGCTTTCTGGCATACACTCTGAGCCAGATATTGAGGGCACTGCGCTGGAAGCTTCTCCTGAAGAACCTATCCCTGAAGGATACATTTCTGATAAACTCCGCCAACATACTCCTGAACAACGTACTTCCGGCGAGAACAGGAGAGCTCAGCTGGTTTTACTACGCCCGCAGGCTCGGCGTTGACCTGAAGAGCTCCCTCTGGAGCTTCTTCTTAGGCAGGCTCTATGACCTCTTAGCCCTTCTTTCACTTCTCTTCTTAGCCTACTCGCTCCTGAGGGATCTTCTCCTGCCAGCTCTCCTCTTACTTTTCCTCCTCTCCCTTACACCACCCTACCTCAGAGAGCTCCTTCCACCTTTGGGAAAGCTTTCAGAGATCAAGGACTTCCTGAGGAAGGAGCTTACACCCTCCCTGTCGCTGAAGCTGAGCCTTCTCTCTACCCTGAGCTTCTTCTTCAAGGTCCTCGGCGTTTACATAGTTGTGAGAGAGCTTGTTGGGGCAAACCTCTTTACCTTTGCCTTTGCCTTCACTGGGGGTGAGCTGACAACTATCCTGCCAGTTCATGGCTTCATGGGCTACGGAACCTACGAAGCGGGCTTTTCAATTCCCCTGAAGGTTGCTGGACTCAGTCTTTCTCAGGCTCTCAAAGTCGGCTTCTTAGCCCACAGCTTCCTTCTCCTCTCCTCCGCCCTCTGGGGGAGCCTCGCTATACTGCTCCTGCATACTCCCTCTCGTAAATCTCCCTGACCTTCTTCCTCGCCCACTCTATAGCTGAGAGAATCCCCTCTATATCTTCTGGGTCTCTCAAGTTTACCTCCGAAAGG
>JALSTO010000257.1 GCA_026983685.1 Aquificaceae bacterium
AGTTTGGATATGTCCTCCACGCTTATCCCTGTCCTGTCAAAGTACTCCTTCACCATCTTCGTAGCCTCCCCCACACCCACACCGACTATCGGAAATTTCTGTTTCATCTGAAGGATAAAGTTCCTGAGCTCCTCACCCCTGAGCCCCCGTGTAGGCTCTCCATCGGTAAAGAGTATAATTATCCCCTTCCTGCCCATCTTCTTGGTGTAAAGCTCAAGATTCTCAAGACCTATGCTGACAGCCTTCCCGAGGTCTGTTCCTCCACCTACCCCTGAGAGGAGCTCCATGATCTTCGCCTTTGCGGACCTGTAGTCTTCCTCAAATCCCTTAAGCTCATACACGTTGTCGTTAAACACCTCTATGGAGAAGGGCATACATAGCCTGTCAAGGACTTCAGACACGAGCAAAAGGGACCTGACCGCATTTGTTATCTTCTCCTCTTTCTTCATTGAGGTTGAAATGTCTATCAGGAGCTCAAAGGCAAGTTCCTTCCTCTCGGGTATCTCCCTCCTTGAGTATATCTTTCCCCTCCTTATGGGGACTTCAACGGGGAGTCTCTTGAAGTTGAGCCTCTTTCCGACGGGGTAGGCACCTCCCCATCTCTCCTCCTCTTCAGGCAGGAGGCTATCAAACTTCTTCTTGAAGTGCTCAACGTAAGGCAGGATACTCTTCATCAGTAGCCTGTACTTTTTGAACTCCTCTTCAGTTAACCCATGCTCCTTTCTGTACTTCCTATCAGTATCGGATAGTTCCTCCTGCTGGGTCTCCTGCTTCCTGAGAGAGTTGGAAGCTCCTCCCTCCTCTTCCCAACCCTTGAATATGAAGCTCAAAAATCCTCTGTGCTCTATATCAACCTCAAGGGTCTTGGGCAGGAAATTCTGAAGGAAGGCAACATCCTTCTCAAGCATGTCCAAGTAGCTCATCTGCCTGACGTAGTCCTTCATCCAGTCCTGGAGAGAGTGGAGGGCTTTCAGAATCTCCCTTCTATCAACCTCTGGTATGTCAGCGGAGCTTCCCTCTCTGTGCTCACGGATCAGGTCTCTGTATTTTTCGGGTAGCTTTTTGAGGATGTCGGTCATTATCCTCCCCCTGTGCCCGTCCTCCCTCCTTCTTCCCCTCGCTTCATCAAGGAGCAGGTCTATGTAGTTCATGTCTTTTGCCTCATCAACGAGGACCCTGAACTTGGTCCATAGCTCCTCCATGACTATGTCGTAGGCTGTCTGACTGTCCTTTTCCCTTATGTACTCGTAGAAGCTCTTTTCCATGCTGTCGGTGTAGTGCTTTATCTCCTGAGAGAAAGGAGCTTCCTCACCGAGCCATCGGTAAAGAAGGGATAGGGCGAGCTGGTGGTGGGGGTAAATGGGATTGAGAGATTGGACAACCTCCTTTAGTCTTGATTTCAGCCCGAAGAGGGCTGAAGGTATCTCCTCAACTATCCTCTCATCCGCCTTAAGGCTTTCAAGGACGGAGAAGAGAACGAGGAAGGAGGTGGGAACGTACCCAGCTCTGAAAACCTCCCTCTGCCCGAGTCTCCAGTGAGGAAAGTGGGTCGTGAGGAGGTAGCTGATCTCATGCCTTATGGAGTTGATAGTCCAGTCGTCGGTTCTTCTAAGGAACTCAACAACGTTGAAGGTTATACCCCTTGGTCTTCTGACTCCTAGGGGGACCTCCTCAACCTCACCCCTTGCCCACATCTCAAGAAGGGGGAGGTACTTGGGGTCGTAGCCCGCTCCCCAGCCTTCGTAAGAGGGTTGAACCTCTATATCAAACTCCTCCTCAAGTAAGTTGGCTATTACCTTCCACTTCTCCTTCATGTTTTTAAAACTACTGCAGGAGGCGGTCCTTTCAATGTCAATCCTC
>JALSTO010000258.1 GCA_026983685.1 Aquificaceae bacterium
ATGACCTCTACAGGCACGGGGTTTTCTGCAAGGAGCTCCCCGAGCTCATCCTCCCTCAGCCTGTATATGTACCTCCTCACAGGACCTCCCTCAGGAAGTCAAGGAACACCCTATTGAAGGCTTCGGGGTTCTCAAAGGGCGGAAGGTGGGCTGAGTTCTCAAGCTCAACGAATTCCGAACCTTTTATCCCCTCAGCTATCCTCCTGACGACCTCGGGAGGTGTTACCCTCTCATCATCCTTCCCCGCAACCACGAGGGTTGGGACATCTATGCTCGGAAGCAGGTCGGTGTTATCTCTCCTATCTGCCAAGGCTCTCAGTGTTTTAACGATCCCCTCGGGCGTTGCCCTCTCCATAATACAGCGTAGCTGTCTCATCTTATCGGGGTCTTTTTTTGTTGCAGGGGAGGTCTGGTTCTCAAGCATGGTGTCTATAAGGAAGGAGGTTCCCTCCTCCTTCACCCTTCCTATGAGGTTATAGCGTGCCTTCCTTCCCTCCTCGCTGTCCGCCTCAGCCCTCGTTGCCACGAAGACGAACGCCTGAACGATGTCCCTGTAGCGCCTCCACAGGTCAAACATTATGTAACCGCCCATACTATCTCCTACGGCTATTACCTTCTTAACGCGGAAGGCGTTTATCCTTGAAACAACGAAGTCGGTGAGGACTTCAACGCTGAGCTCTCCGAGATAAGGAGGTTCATCCCCGAAGCCGGGGTAATCAGGGGCTATGTAGGGCACCTTCTCCTCTTCCAATGCCCTGAACTGGTGGATAAACATATCCTTGCTGAGCGGGAAGGCATGAAGGAAGAGTACCGCTGTAGGAATGTGGACTTTCATCTCAAACCTCCTTTGCCAAAAGCCTTTCTATAAAGGGAAGATCTTCCCTGTAGGTTAGCTTGACGTTCCAGTAAGAGCCCATAACAACGCCTACCTTGTAGCCGTACCTTTCCAGAAGGCTCGCGTCGTCTGTTCCGTAGAAGCCTTCATTCCTCGCCCTGAAGTGGCACTCTATCAGAACCTTCCTTTTGAAAGCCTGCGGTGTCTGGGCAAGCCATATGTGGGACCTGTCTATGGTTCTGAGTACGGTCTCAGAAGAAACCTCCTTGAGGGTATCCCTTGAGGGCACCGCTACTATCTTCCCGTCGTAATCCCCGAGGTTCGCAACTTCCCTGAACATCTCCTCGCTTGCAAGGGGTCTTGCTGAGTCATGAACCACCACCACATCAGCCTCAGTCTCAAGGATCCCGTTCAGAACTGAGTCCTGCCTCTCCTTACCTCCCTCAACCTTTTTAACGCCCGCAGGAACGGAAACCCTGCTCAGGGTGTCCTTTGGAAGGACAAGGATAACCTCATCAAAGAGCTTGAGGGCTTTTTCAACGGAGTACATGAAGAGGGGCTTTCCGTGAATTTCTATAAACTGCTTGCGTAGTCCCAGCCTCTTGCCCTCACCTGCAGCGAGCACTACACAGGCGCTACTCATTGCATCTTCTGAACCTTTTTGGGGGGTGAAGCAAATAAATACAGAGCCATTCCAAAGAGGGCAAATCCCCCTACCAATATCAAGTAGTGTAAAAGCTCCTTGTCCATCAATCTCCTCCTCTCTCTAATAAGATTATCCCCACGATAAAAAACACAATCGCAGAGACCAGAGCGATAACAGTCGCCTTTAGCGTCAGCTCCTCCCTGAACATGGGTAGCAGGATACCCATACCCATAGATACAGTCGCAAGATTGAGGAATACTTTGCCCGCCTCTTTCCATGTATCCGCCCTCAGACTACACCTCCTCTCTCATGCGCTCAATACGTGTTTTTACAAGCTCCTGAGGGAGATCCTCTTCGCTCACTATCTTCAGTTCCTGA
>JALSTO010000259.1 GCA_026983685.1 Aquificaceae bacterium
CCTCACCTGATACATCCCTCGTTATTGAGGGGTTTATTCCCGACTTCTTAGCTATCTTGTCTATCTCATCTATATAGACTATACCCTTCTGGGCTGCATCCGTGTCGTAGCCACAGCTCTGGAGGAGTCTCGTTAAAACGTTTTCTACGTCTTCTCCAACGTAGCCTGCTTCTGTTAGAGAGGTTGCGTCCGCTATTGCGAAGGGAACGTTGAGTACCTTTGCAAGGGTCTTCGCAAGGAGGGTTTTTCCAGAACCTGTAGGTCCTATCAGGAGTATGTTGCTCTTTTCAACCTCAACGCCGTCAAGGTCAATTCCCGCTTCCTTAGCCTTTATTCTCTTGTAGTGATTGTAAACAGCTACGGATAGTATCTTCTTTGCCCTCTCCTGTCCTATTACATACTCGTCAAGGATCTTCTTTATCCTCTCTGGCGTTGGGAGTTCTTCAAGATTGAGCTCGTAGCTCTCGGTAAGCTGTTCCCTGACTATCTGGTGGCACTTCTCAACACACTCATCGCATATGTAAGTGTTGGAAGGACCCGCTATAAGGACTATAACCTCGTCCTGAGATTTCCCGCAGAAGGAGCATCTCTGCTTATCCCTCTTCATGTTCCCCATCTCCAAAAGTTAATGATTTCACTCTCTCTTTTCAATAACCTTGTCTATCACGCCGTATTCCATGGCTTCCTCTGCGGACATGAAGTAGTCCCTTTCAACGTCCTTCTCAATCTGTTCTATCGGCTTTCCAGTGTGTTTTGACAGTATCTCGTTGAGCATCCTCTTTATCCTCTTTATCTCTTCCGCATGGATTATTATGTCTGTTGCCTGCCCCTGAACCCCTCCTATAGGCTGGTGGATCATTATCCTTGAGTGGGGAAGGGCGTACCTCTTTCCCTTTGTACCCGCAGCGAGGAGAACAGCTCCCATTGAGGCAGCCTGGCCTATGCATATAGTTACAACATCGGGCTTTATGTACTGCATGGTGTCGTATATAGCCATACCTGATGTGACTGACCCTCCGGGTGAGTTTATGTAAAGGTATATGTCCTTCTCCGGGTCCTGCGACTCTAAGAAGAGAAGCTGGGCTACCACGAGGTTCGCCACGTGATCATCTATCGGGAATCCGAGCAGGACTATCCTGTCCTGCAGTAGCCTTGAGTATATGTCGTAAGCCCTTTCGCCTCTCGGCGTCTGCTCTATAACTATGGGGACGAGCTGGCTGATTATATTCTCAACTTCCTTCATTACCTACCTCCTTTTCTTCCTCTTCCTTTTTCGGTTCAACTTCCTTTATGGTTGCTTTGGAGACTATCTCTTTCAGAGCTTTTCTCCTTCTTGCATCTGACCTCACAACCTCCATAAGGTTCTCCTTCTCAAAGTACTCCTTTATCTCCTCCTTTGTAGTTCCCGACGTCCTTGCAAGCTCTTCAAACTGCTCTTCAATATCCTCATCGGTAGCCTCAATCCCCTTTTCATCCGCATACTTATCAAGTATGTACCTGAGCTTTATGTTTGCCAGTGCCTGGGGAAGGAACTCCTGAGCCATAGACCTGTAGTCAAGGTACCTTGTATCTATTCCGAACTGCTTCAGCTCATTCACCCTCCTCTCTACAAGGTAGGAGACCTCCCTGTTCAAAAGGGTCTTTGGAACCTCTATTTCGTGTATCTGAACGAGCTTGTCCGCTACCGCATCCTCTATTATCGCCTCTTTCGTCCTCTCAAACTCTTCCCTGACCTGCTCTTCTATCTTCTTCTTAGCCTCTTCCCAGCTCTCGTATCCGAGCTCCTTGGCAAAGTCATCTCCGAGCTCTGGGAGGACCTTCTCCTTGACCTCCTTTATCTTTACCTTTATGT
>JALSTO010000260.1 GCA_026983685.1 Aquificaceae bacterium
AGAGAAGGAGAACCGCGAGGCTGTACGAAGCCCTAAGCGGTATAAACATACTCGTCACGACGGTGGGGGATGAGGGGACCTTGTTCAGAAGTGCGGTTGAGATAATAACCTCTAAGGGAGGTTTCAAGTATGCGGGCATCTTCAGGAAGGACGGGGGAGCTGTCGCCCAGCTGGGAGATTACTCTCCTCAGGACATATCCCTCTGCATATCCATAAACGATTCCCTCTTCCTGCTCATATCAAGGTTCAGCTCGGAAGCCTTCCTTAAAGATGAAGTTGAGCTTCTCCTTGAGATAGCCCACGACCTGTCCTTCGGTCTTGAGAAGATGAGGAGCAAGGAAGAAACGAAAAGGCTTCTCCTCTACGACAGCCTCACGGGTCTTCCCAACAGGTCCTACTTCCTTCAGAGGCTCAAGGAGATGGTTGAGGATGCCCGCACAAAGGGAAGACAGATAGGACTTGTAATAATGGACATAGACAACTTCAAGGAGCTCAACGAAGCCTTCGGGCACGTTGCGGGGGACCACATACTCAGGGAAACCGCCAGCAGGATAAGGTCTGTTGTGAGAGAGAATGACTTCCTCGCAAGGATAGGAGACGATGAGTTCGGGGTAATACTCAGTTCCCACAAGGCGAGGGAGGCTGTGGATAAGCTCGTCGGGAGGATAAAGGAGAAGTTCTCAGCACCTATTGAGGTTAAGGGGCAGAGGATATTCATTACCTTTTCAATGGGAGTGTCCATATATCCCGAGGATGTATCAGGGGCGGAGCTCCTTTACAGCAATGCAGCTTCTTCGGTGGAGAGGGCTAAGTCTCTCGGGGGGAACAGGCACGTCTTCTTCTCAGAGCACGTCAGCGGTGCGGGTGAGAGGGTGATACTAAGAAGCGCACTCAGAAACGCAATTGATAGGGAGGAGTTCATTCTCTACTATCAGCCGAAGGTTGACCTGAAAACCGGAAGGGTTATCGGGGCTGAGGCTCTCCTTAGATGGCTCAGGGATGGGGAGATAGTTCCCCCGGGCAAGTTCATCCCCCTACTTGAGGAGGGTGTGCTGATACACGATATCGGGAGGTGGGTCTTTGAAGAGGCGTGCAGGCAGATAGAAGTATGGGCACAGGAAGGCATCTCCCTGCCCATTGCGGTGAATCTTTCTCCCACTCAGTTCAAGGCACCCGAGTTTTATGAAGAGTTCACGTCGGTCCTCTCGGGATGCGGAGAAGCGAAAGAGAACATAGAGATTGAGATTACCGAGTCAGCGGTTATGGAAGACCCCGCCCGCTCAATAGAGATACTTGAAAAGCTCAGTTCGGAAGGGATACCCATATACATAGACGACTTCGGGACGGGCTACTCTTCCCTCGCCTACCTGAAAAAGCTCCCCGCTGAGGGTCTCAAGATAGACATAGAGTTTATCAGGGAACTGCCCGAAGACAGAGAAGACCTTGAAATAGTCAAGGCTGTCATCCTCCTTGCAAAGACCTTCGGTCTGAAGACCGTTGCTGAGGGTGTTGAGAAGGGAGAGCAGGCAGTCCTTCTGAGGGAGCTCGGCTGTGACTACGCCCAGGGCTACTACTTCGCAAAACCGATGCCTGCGGAGGAGTTTCTCAGCTATGTTAAAAACACCGAGAAGAACCTGTAAACGAGGAAGGCTGTGATCCAGGCCATCACGAAGCTGTAGCCCAGAAAGAGGGTGGCTCTGAGTTTACCTATCTCCCTGACCATGACCGCGTAAGTTCCTAAGCAGGAGGTGTATATGAGTATGAATATCATGAAGGAGAGGGCTGACGCAGGCGTAAAGTCCTTCCTTATGAGCTCCTTCAAGCTTTCCTCCTCTTCCTCCACCTGAAAG
>JALSTO010000261.1 GCA_026983685.1 Aquificaceae bacterium
GGTATCTATAGGAGGGTCTGTGTTGGGCATGCACACGACGGTGGTGTAGCCCCCTGCAACAGCGCACTTGCTACCGCTCAGGAGGTCTTCCTTGTAGGTCTGTCCGGGGTCTCTGAAGTGGGCGTGGAGGTCCACAAAGCCCGGTGCTACAACAAGACCCTTCGCATCTATTATCTCCGCCTCCGGCTCAAATACCTCTTCCTCAATCCTCTTTATCCTGTCTCCCTCTATAAGAATGTCGTATATTCCCAGAAGCTCCTGAGAGGGATCAACCACGAGACCCCCCTTTATAAGGTGCTTTATCATCCCTGCTGGGCACCTTCCTCGGCGAGCTTCTTAGCCTGCTCGGTGAGGTTTATGACCTGCGGTATAGCTTCTTTGAGAGCCTCAAGGTCTTTAGGCTCCCTGAACTGGGCTACCACGACTGCGAGGGGTTCAAGTATCTCCTCCTTTAGGGGTCCCTCTCCTGCCTTTATCTGAGCCATCGCACCGAATATGGGGTGCTTTATGCTCTCAATGAGAGGCTTTGCCTCTTCAAGAGAGGAAGCCTTGGCTATGGACTCAAGGGTGTCCCTGAACTTCTCAATAAGGCTCACTCCAAACTCAAACTCCCTGCTCATGCTCATTTGCTTACCTCCTCAAGCTCTTTGAGTTTCTCTACGAGCGTATCTATTTCATCCTCCTCACTCAATCCGATATATTTGAGGAGCATACCTATGCTGACCCACTTCTTGAGAACCATGCCCTGGGTTATGAGCCTCTCAAAGGGTTCATCGTCCCTCACAAGCCCTATGTCCTTTAAGAACTTCTGGAAGAAGCGTGCGTAGAGAAGGTGCAGGACCGCATGCTCTATACCGCCTATGTAGAAGTCAACGGGCATCCAGTAGTCGGTCTTCTCCCTTGAAAAGGGCAGTTTCTCGTTCTTGGGGTCGCAGAACCTCAGAAAATACCAGGAGGAGTCAAAGAAGGTGTCCATGGTGTCTGTCTCTCTCCTTGCGGGACCACCGCACTTGGGACAGGTCGTGTTTACAAATTCCTCCGAACTCTCAAGGGGATTACCCCTTCCGGTGAACTGCACATCAAGGGGTAGCTTTACGGGCAGGTCTTCCTCGGGAACGGGCACCGTGCCACATCTGTCGCAGTAAACTATGGGTATGGGCGTTCCCCAGTATCTCTGGCGTGAGATGTTCCAGTCCCTGAGCCTGTAAGTTACCTTCGGTTCCCCGAGACCCTTCTCCTTGAGCCACAGGGTTATCTTCCTCTTTGCCTCCTCCGAGTCCGTCCCGTCAAACTCACCCGAGTTTATTAGCCTTCCTCTGCCTTCGTAGGCACCCTTTTCAAAGTCCCATTCTTCCTCGGGCTGGACGACGGGCAGAATCTCAATCCCGTATTTTTTTGCAAACTCCCAGTCCCTCTGGTCGTGGGCGGGAACCGCCATTATTGCACCCGTTCCGTATTCATAGAGGACGTAGTCTGCAGTCCAGACGGGTATCTCCCTCCCGTTGGCTGGGTTGGTGGCATATACTCCCAAGAAGACACCTTCCTTGTCTTTGCTCTCCCTGTCCCTGCGCCTTTTCACCCTCTCAACGAACTCCTTCACCTCCTCAAGCCTTCCGCCCCTCTTGGCAAGCTCAAGGGTGAGGGGATGCTCGGGCGCAAGAACCATGAAGGTAGCTCCGAAAACCGTGTCGGGTCTCGTGGTGAAGACCTCAACGGGAGTATCTCCCACCATAAACTTCAGAAGCGCTCCCTCGGACTTCCCTATCCAGTTCCTTTGCTGGGCTATCACCCTCTCGGGCCACTTTCCCTTTAGTTTCTCTAAGTCTTTTAAGAGACGCTCCGCGTAG
>JALSTO010000262.1 GCA_026983685.1 Aquificaceae bacterium
CCCTGATCCACTTGACGCTGAAGCCCTCCCTTTCAAGATATTCCTTCAGGCTCTCCCCGAGTATGGGATCGTCTTCCACGAGCAGTAGCCTCATCTCCCCAATAGAATAAAATAGCAAAGATGAGAGGCACTCCAAGTATTTGACCTCTATCATAACTGAATCGGAGTGCAGGAAGATATTAATACCTGTAAAATCTAAAGCGGAAAGGAGGTGCTAAGATGAGCTTTGAATACAACGAGAAGGTTCTTGACCACTTCTTAAACCCGAGGAACGTTGGCGTTCTTGAGGGTGCGAACGGTGTGGGGCAGTGCGGTAACCCTGCATGTGGAGATGCTATGCTCTTTACCATAAAGGTGAATCCTGAGAACGATATCATAGAGGATGTCAGGTTCAAAACCTTCGGGTGCGGTTCCGCCATAGCAGTCAGCTCTCAGCTGACCGAGATGATAAAGGGCAAGGACATAAACTACGCCCTGAACCTGACCTACAAGGATATATTTGATGAGCTCGGAGGACTGCCTCCCCAGAAGATACACTGCACTAATCTCGGTCTTGAGACCCTCCACGTTGCCATAAAGGACTACCTCCTCAAACAGGGAAGAGAGGAAGAAGCCTCTAAGATACCAGACTGCTACGAAGAGGAGGAGGAAGAAGAACAGGGCGAGTTTGAGTTCCTGAGCACCTGAGTATGGATAGGGTTAGGGCTGTCGCTCTGCTGAGCGGAGGGCTTGACAGCAGTTTAGCCGTCCGCATTCTTCAGGAGCAGGGTATTGAGGTCAAGGCGCTTCACTTCTATACGGGCTTCTGCATCACCGAGCATAAGAGGCGCCTTGGTCTCACCAGAGAGGACGGACGGCAGTATGTAAATCCTGCATTAAATGCGGCAGCCCGGCTCGGTGTTCCCCTTGAGATGGTTGATATATCCAGCGAATACTACGACATAGTCCTGAATCCAAAGTATGGGTACGGCAAGAACGTAAATCCCTGTATAGACTGCAGAATATTCATGCTAAAGAAGGCTAAAGAGATTATGGAAAGAGAGGGCTACCACTTCGTGGTTACGGGAGAGGTCCTCTACCAGAGACCCATGAGCCAGACTCCCGAGAGATTGAAGCTGATAGAGAAAGAGTCTGGACTTGAGGGATACATCTTAAGACCTCTATCCGCCAAAGTTCTCCCGCCAACAGTGCCCGAGAAAAGGGGCTGGGTTGATAGGAGCAAGCTCTACGGGATAATAGGGAGGAGCAGAAAGAAGCAGATTGAGCTTGCGAAGAAGTTCGGTATTGAGGACTACGAACAGCCAGCAGGAGGGTGTTGCTACCTTACGGACGAGAACTACGCTTACAGGTTTAAAGAAGCCTTCGCTACCGAGGGAACCATAACGAGGGACGACCTTGTCCTCTTTTCCGTTGGAAGACATCTCAGGCTACCATCGGGTACGAAGCTCATAGTAGCAAGGAACGAGGGAGAGGTCAACTTTCTAAAGGGATTCAGAAATAGATATAACTATGCCTACAGAAAGGATGGGAAGGGAACCTTTGCCCTCATAAAGGGGAACCCACCTGAAGAGGAGCTCCAAATTATAGCGGATATCATAGCGAGGTACTCCAAAAGGGAAGAAAGTGATATACAGATGAAGGTAGGAGATAGGGAAATGGTACTCCGCGGAGTGCCGGCGGAGGACGAGTTTATAGAAGAGTTCAAAATATACCGCAGAGAAGGAGTGGCGCTATGAAGCTTGAGGATATCAAACCTGATGTAGTTCACGATGTTACAGGAACTTACTGCCCCGTTCCCATAGCTGAGACCTCAAAACAGATAAAGGAGATGGAGATAGGGCAGGTCTTGGAGCTGATAGCGGACGATCCTGGTGTGGTTGAGGACATACCGGCCTGGTGTCAGTCAACAGGTCAGGAGTTCTTGGGAATGTACGAAGAAGATGGGGAGTATCATCTTTTCGTGAAGAAGGTAAAGGAGCTCTCATGACTGCGGTCAAGATAACCGAGGATATGCTTCTTGAAGAGCTCTTCTCCCTCTTCCCGGAGGCAAGGGACATCTTAGCCTCCCATGGATACATGAAGATAGTTGAGATGGATGTTGAGGACATAGTGATAGATAAGCTCTCACTGAGGGGGCTTCTGAGACTCCTCAACCTTGGGGAGGAGGAAGCAGGAGCCGTAATAAGGGAGATCCAGAGCCTTTATAATAAAAAGCTGGAGGAACGGTAATGGTGAAGAGAGAGTTTGACGAGGTTGAGAAGGTCCTTGAGAAGATCCGCCCAGCCCTGAAAGACCATCAGGGAAGCCTCAAGATAGTGAACATTGAGGATGGCGTGGTTTACCTTCAGTTCGTAGGCGGATGCTCTGACTGTCCCGTAGTTGACGTTTCCCTCAAGAACGTGGTTGACATTGCCCTCAAAGGAAACCTCAAGTGGGTAAAGAAGGTAGAGGTTCTTCCCTCCAAACTTGAACTTTCATGACCTTAAAGGGGTCTTCCCTACTCTTCGGGGTGGTCGGACACCCTATCAGCCACTCCCTCTCTCCCGTCTTTCAGAACACAGCCCTTGAGTACTTAGGCATGGATGCGGTTTACATCCCCTTTGACGTTCCTCCAGAAAGCTTCAGAGACTTCATAGAGGGAATGAGGGCTCTTAAAAACCTTGTCGGTCTGAACGTCACCGTTCCCCACAAGGAGGTAGCTCTCAGGCTTGCGGATAGAGTGAGCGATGAGGCTAAGGCTATAGGCGCTGTCAATACACTTAAGTTTTCGGAGGGTCTGATTGAGGCTTACAACACCGACTGGGTAGGCTTCCTGAAGACAGCCCAGATGGTTACAGAGCTAAAGGGTAAAAAGGTACTCGTTCTTGGTGCGGGAGGGGCTTCAAGGGCTGTCCTCTACGCTCTCAAGAAAGCGGGAGCAAAGGTATATCTCTGGAACAGAACGCAGGAGAAGGCTCGGTCCCTTGCTGAGGAGTTCGGAGTCCAGCTTGCGAGGGATATAAAGACCTCCCTGATGGAGGTAGAGGTTGTCGTGAATACCACCAGTGTTGGTCTCAGGGACGATGACCCCCCGCTCTTTGACTATAACCTCCTTACACCTGACAAAGTAGTTATAGACATAATCTACAAAGAGACCCCCCTTCTCAGGAGAGCCAGAGAAATAGGGTGCAAATCCATGAACGGCTTTCCAATGCTTGTGTATCAAGGGGCTGAGAGCCTTCGTCTCTGGACAGGGTGTGAGCCACCTCTCAAGGTGATGGAGCTTTCCTTAAAAGATTACGGATACCCTATAGAGCACTCCAGAAATCGCCTGCAAACTTTTCAGCAGCCTTCTTGACAGCTCTGACAACCAAAGAGTCCCTGTTGGGCAACTTGTCTGTCCTCTGAATGCCCTTTGAACATTGTCTTGCCTCAGCTTTTCCGTCATAGACACCGCCGAAGATAAGGCTTCCCCTGTTTGTCTCATAAACCTTAGCCCTTATAACCACGTATGCCCTCCTCACAACACAGAACTCCTCCCCCCTCTTTGCAGAGCCCTCACTGTACTCAACCTTCAGAGGCTCAAGGACTATCAGTGTGTTTACGTCCGACTCCTTCCCTACCGCTATCAGCTCCTGAGGGGAGGAAGAGCGTAGCACCTGCACTTCCTTACGGGTTATAAGGACCAGATCTACCTTCTGACCTCCTATGGTGCTCCTTATGGTGTAGCTAACGGGCTGTTTGAGAAGCTTAGCCTCAAACTCCCTGACCGCTACCTTCTGATAGGCTTTATCCACATTACCGCTGTCAAGGAGAACCACCTTCGTCCTTACCGTGCTTGAGCCAACTATCTTGTGTATGGGAGTTCTGCTCGTTGTAGCGCACCCAACCACCAAGAACAGTATTAGAAGGACGGGAAGAAACTTTCTCATTATGATTGCTATTTTAACGTAACTACACTCTGGACATAAAAGGTTTTTGACAGGGAGGTTGAAGAAGTGATATACTTATAAGCCATGATAAGACCGAAGCTGAAATCCTTGAGTAGCTTTGCTCTATTTGGTCTGCTTTCTTTTGCTGCCACTAAGGAAGACTGGTGTCCAAAGGATAAGATCGTTGTTGATGACCCAAACATAAAGGTAAAGATTGAAGGCATAATTGATTACGAAGATACCAACTTCTGTAAGATAACCATTAAGCAGAAGGAGATCACTTCACAAATACTCTATACGGAGGACGGGACCTACTACAAGTGGATCCAGTTTGAGAATGGAAAGAAGAGAACTGAGCTTGATATAAAGGGAAAGAAAGCTGTCCTGAAGATGTATGACGAAGATGGCAACGTCATAGAGGAGCTTAAATCCAAAGAATACTTCTAACAATTAGATAATCCTGAGAACATCAAACAGAAGGATAAAATTTATTGCGAATATTATTATCCCAACCATTATGTAGAGTCCTGTGTGGGTTCTATAGGAGCCCCCATCAACATCTTTAACAGTCTTATAAAAGTTAAGAGTTCCAAGACTCAGAGCGAGTAGGCTCATGACCATAATGGTTATGCCTATCCACTTAAGAGATGATATGTCTGCAGAGAAGTTAAGGTGTATCTTGCTCTGGAGCTCATTCAGGAATATCTCAAACTTGTCAACGACGAAGCCGAAGATCATCAAGGCTATGCTCGTTCTTACCCAAGCGAGGAATGTTCTCTCAGCAGCCATGTAAATCCTCGGGTCTACAACTTCCTTTTCGGGCACTTCTTCTCCTCCATTGATGTATTTGAGGTCAGAGATAAGCTTTACGAAGGCGTATATATTAAAAGCCACAGCTAAGGAGATTACTACGATAGATAGGTGTACAAACTCTTTTTTGAAACTTCTAAAGAACGCAAGGTTCAGGAAAGCCACCTTGTTCAGTATCAGACCTATAACGCTCGCTTGAAAAGACAGCTTTAGTATTGAAAGGTAAGTTCGTTCTGTAGCCATATAAAGCCGTGGTTCTTTCAGGGGTGGTAAGTGCTTGAATACTATCACGGGATACCTGATTATACCACACACGGACTTAGTTTTGGCTATTGCCGTCTGATACAAGGCATATAATTAAATGTGATGGGGGAAGTTTACGCCCTTGGGGTCAACTTTAAAACAGCGCCTGTAGAAATAAGGGAGAGACTCGCCTGCAGTCCAGAAGAGACAAGGAATATCCTTCCAGAGCTTAAGACCGCCTCTGGTGTTGAGGAGCTTTGTATACTCTCAACCTGCAACCGTGTTGAGATATACACTTTCTCAACCGATGAGGAGAACGTAAACCTACTCCTGTCTCTCTTTCTGAAGGCAAAGGGTCTTGAGGATGCCCGCAGGCACATCTTTCTCCACAGGGGTGAGCAGGCTGTCTTTCATGTCTTTAAGGTGGCTTCAAGCCTTGACTCTATGGTTGTGGGGGAGCCTCAGATAGTTTCCCAGTTCAAGGAGTCCTTCAGGATAGCCAGAGAGCTGGGAACCACGGGAAAGATACTCAACAGGCTCTTTGAGAAGGCTCTGAGGGCTTCAAAGCGTGTCAGGGTTGAGACGGGCATAAGCAGGAATGCGGTCTCTGTTAGCTACGCTGCAGTTGAACTCGCAAAGAAGATATTCGGGGACCTGAAGAAGGCTAAGGTCCTCCTCGTCGGGGCGGGTGAGATGGGAGAGCTGGCAGCCAACTACCTCAAGAGGCTCGGCTGTCAGATATTCATAACGAACAGAACCTACGAAAAAGCTCTGAAACTCTCTCAGGAGCTCGGCGGAAACGCCCTGAGGTTTGAGGAGCTTGAGGACTACCTCTCCAATATGGATATAGTTATAGTCTCAACAGGGGCAAGAAGCTTTGTCCTGACACAGAGGCTCGTCAAGAGGGCTATGAAGAGAAGGAATTACGAGCCCATGTTCCTGATAGATATATCTGTCCCGAGGAACGTGGAGCCTTCGGTGGGCGGTATTGACGAGGTCTTCCTCTACGACATAGACGACCTCAAAGAGGTCGTGGAAAGCAACCTCAGGGACAGGATGAGGGAGGCAAAGAGGGGTGAGATAATCCTATGGGACGAGGTCAAGAAGTTTATGGGCTGGATGGAAAGCCTGAAGATAGAGCCAATGATACTGAAGCTCAAAGAGGTGACCAGAGAGATGGAGAGGGAAAGCCCATACCTGCGAAGGCTTGTTTTCAGGGCTATAAGGGAAATGAAGAGAAATCCCGATACCGCATCTATAATATTCAGGATATTCAGCGAGGAGGTTGAAGATGTCAACGGAAGAAAAGGCATATCCTATGTCTATAACAGAGCTGATGGAGCTTGAAGCGGAACACGCCATAAGGGCGTACATACTTCTCAAGGCGGAACCGAGGGAGATACCTTCCATAATGTTAGCTCTATCAACCTTTGAAGGTGTCAAGACAGCGGACGTGGTCACGGGTCCCTACGACATAATAGTCTTTGTGGAGGTTCCCAATCAGGATGAGCTGGGCAGGCTTGTCATTAACAAGATACACTCTCTGGAGGGGGTTAAAGAGGCTATAACCTGCGTGGTAGTGAGGATATGAACTACCCAAGGGTGATAGAGGAAGAGGACAGAATAATAATCATATACTCCGATGAGCCGATCTACTCCCGGGAGGATGACGATGGAATTCTGCTCTTCTACTCAAAGGACGGGGATATTGTTAAGATAATAATTCCTAAGGATGATGAACATTACCTCATATACCTCTGATGCGCTCCTGATAGAGGGAGGGACAAGGCTCAGCGGTAGGGTAAGGGTCTCGGGAGCAAAGAACGCAAGCCTGCCTATAATATTCGCAACCATCCTGACAAGTGATCCCTGCACGGTTGAGGACGTTCCCCAGCTCCTTGATGTGAAGAACGCCTGCGATCTCCTCCTCATGCTCGGTGCGGAAGCCCACAGGAAAGGTGATAGTGTTCTCATAGACCCTTCGGGTATAAGTTCTCACGAAGCCCCACCCGAGATAGTGAGGAAGATGAGGGCTTCTATCCTCAGCCTCGGACCTCTTCTGGCAAGGTTCGGAACCGCGAGGGTTGCACTGCCGGGGGGCTGTTCCATAGGAGCGAGACCCATAGACCAGCACCTCAAGTTCTTTGCCAAGGCTGGGGCTGACGTTTCTCTCAAGGATGGCTTCATTCAGGTTGAGCTCAAGAATAAAAAGCCCCTTGAGTTCAGCTTTGAGCTTATAACCGTAACGGGAACGGAGAATGCACTCCTGTATCTGAGTTCAGTTGAGGGAAGGAGCATTCTCAGGAACATAGCCCTTGAGCCTGAGGTTATGGACCTCGTTGAGGTTCTCAGAAAGATGGGGGCTGAGATAGAGATTGAAGGAAGAACAGCTGTTGTCAGAGGCTCTGACTACCTCAAGGGCTTTCACCATAGGGTAATACCCGACAGAATAGAGGCTGGCACCCTTATGGTAGCCTCCCTGCTGACCGATGGGGAAGTCTATCTTGAAAACACCGTCCCCGAGCACTTGGGATCGGTTATAGATACCCTCAGGTCTATGGGAGCATCAATAGAAAGAAGAGATAACGCCCTGCTTGTGAGGGGAAAGGCTACCAGACCTGTAGATGTTTACACCTCCGAGTTTCCCGGTTTTCCAACCGACATGCAGGCTCAGGTTATGGTCCTTCTCTCCCTCGCGGAGGGAAAGTCAAGGGTATATGAGAGCATCTTTGAGAACAGGTTCCAGCATGTCTATGAGCTCAGGAAGATGGGAGCAAAAATTGAAGTTAGGGGGAGAACCGCCTTAGTGGAGGGTGTGGAGGAGCTCCGTGGAGCTGAGGTATTCTCAACGGACCTGAGAGCATCCGCATCCCTCGTGCTTGCAGGGCTCGTCGCGAAGGGCACTACAGTTGTAAGGGACCTTTACCATCTGGACAGAGGATACGAACGTCTTGAGGAAAAGTTAAAGGAGCTGGGAGCCTGCGTTGAGAGGCTCCCTTCCCTCGTTAGCTGACCTGAACCTTTGCCTCCTTTGTTACCTTTACCTTGGGTATCCTTATCTCAAGAACGCCGTCCTTGTACTCAGCCTTAGCCTCCTCGGACTTCACCTCGGTGGGAAGAGGGACTATCCTCTCAACTGTTCCGTAGAACCTCTCCACCCTGTAAACGTTTTCTGTCTTTTCCTCCTTCTCCTCCTTCTTCTCCGCCTTTATATGGACCGCATTCTCCTTTATGGTTACGTCTATGTCCTCCTTCTTAACTCCGGGCAGTTCAGCCTTCACAACCACCTCAGAGTCCGTCTCATAAACATCTACGGGTGGAGCGAGGATCTCTTCCTTCTCCGCCCTCGCTGGAATAAACTCTTCAAAAAGCTTGTCAAACTCTCTCCTAAGCCTCTCCAGTTCCGCGAAAGGTGTCCATACAGCCAACCCTCTCCTCATCTTTTCCACCTCCTTTATAGGTTTTTTCATAAAAAATTTTAGTGTTTTATTGTCAAGTTGTCAAGTCCTTTAGCTCTATACCCACAGCTCCCCTGCTGAGCATGAGCTCTACAGCCCTTTCGCTATCGCCAGGCTTTACGTCAACCCCTTTGATCCCGTCAAGCAGGAGCAGAACCTCAAAGCGGAGGTTGAGAGCCCCGAGAACCGTGTTCTTCACACAGTAGTCCGTCGCAACGCCTCCTACGAATACCCTCCTT
>JALSTO010000263.1 GCA_026983685.1 Aquificaceae bacterium
GAGCTCTATCCAAGCCCTCTTAACGGGATGGTCTTCGGGGATACCTTCAATAGTTGTTATCTCCTTTCCCTCCACCGCCTTGATGGGTATGACGCAGGACCTCACCGCTTCACCGTCCATAAGGACAGTACAGGAACCGCATATTCCTTTACCACAGCCGAACTTGGTTCCCGTAAGCTTTAGCTCCTCTCTGATTGCCCAAAGAAGCGGGGTGTCCGGCTCAACATCAAGTATGTACTCTTTCCCATTGATTGAGAGCCTCATAGCCCCCTCCTTAGAGGCTAAATATAGCTCACCCCATCTTCAGAACAATGCGGAACTTGGGCTTCCCTTTCCTAAGGGCATCAAGAGCTTCGTTAACCTGCTCAAAGGGGTATGTCTCAATCATGGGCTCTATGCCGAAGTCGGCAGCCATCTGAAGTGTCTCCCTTAGAAGCTTCCTGCCACCTACCGCCGAGCCTGTGACCACTATTCTCTTCGTTATCAGGTCAAAGGGGCTCACCTGAATAGGTTCTGATGCAGCTCCAACTACAGAAAGCCTGCCCCTCGGAGCGAGACCTTCCAAAAGGGGCTGAATGGCTTTTGAGTCAAAGACCGTCGTGAGTATCACGTCAGCACCGCCGAGCTTCTTTAGTTCCTCTACCGGATCCTTCTCTGCGGTTGATATGAAGTGGTCAGCTCCCAGTTTCCTTGCCAGCTCCTCTTTACCGGGGCTGTGGCTGAGGGCAACCACCCTCGCCCCCATAGCCTTGGCGTACTGGATAGCAAGATGGCCTAAACCTCCTATCCCCTGCACAGCGACGAGCTCATCCGGTTTCACGCCTGCATGCTTCAGAGCTGAGTAAACCGTCACACCAGCGCAGAATAGGGGTGCTGCGTGGGCAAGGTCAAGGGCTTGGGGTATCTTAGTAACAAACCTTCCGGGAGCCTTCATGTACTCCGCATATCCCCCCTGCCTCGTTATCCCAGTTATCTCATGGTTTGGACAGAGGGGTTCATCTCCTTCCACACAGTAGTCGCAGACCTCACAGGAAGAGTATATCCAGGGCATACCTACCCTGTCCCCTTCCTTTATCCAGTCAACCTTACTCCCAACCTTTACCGCCACACCCGCCACCTCGTGTCCAGGCACTGTTGGATAATTCACCCAGTCCGCCCAGTCTCCATCAACTATGTGCAGGTCACTGTGACAAACTCCGCAGTAATGAACCTTTATGAGAACCTCCTCCTCACCTATCTCGGGCATATTCCACTCTTCAAAGACGAGGGGTTTCTTAGGCTCCTTACAGACAGCTACTTTCATAGCTCACCTCCTTACCAGGCTCTTATGTACTGTCTCGGAACCTCTATGTCAATGCCTCTCTCCCTTGCCCACCTGATAGGCAGGTAAGGATCCCTTAGGAACCCCCTCCCTATGGCTACCAGGTCTGCCCTCCCGTTGGTTACCACCTCTTCAGCCTGTTCGTAGGTAGTTATCATGCCCACAGCCTGGGTCTTTATTCCTGCCTCTCTCCTTATCCTCTCTGCGAAGGGAACCTGATGTCCCGGATACTCCACGAATTCCTCTTCCTCCGCTATCCTTCCTGAGGAGCAGTCTATCACGTCAACTCCTTCTTCCCTTAGCATCCTTGCAAGCTCAACGCTATCATCAAGGCTCCAGCCACCCTCAAGGTAGTCAACGGCGGATATTCTCACAAAGAGGGGCATGTCCTCGGGCATCTCCTCCCTCGCTATCTTCACTACCTCAAGAAGGAACCTGACTCTGTTCTCAAAGCTCCCGCCGTAAGCATCCTTCCTTTTGTTTGAGATCGGTGAGAGGAACTCGTGAATAAGGTAGCCGT
>JALSTO010000264.1 GCA_026983685.1 Aquificaceae bacterium
CCTAAGGTTCAAAGAGACCCATCTTTTTGGCGGACTCTATATAGCCCATAGCCTCTTCATCGGAGAGCTGGTGGAAGTCTCTGTAAAACATGCCTACCGCAAAGCTTATTCCTCCAGCCTGATGGTGGCAGTAAAACTCATCCGCATACCCCTTGAACCTCTTGGCGCTCCCCTCCGGACATACTGGCACCGCCACTATCACCTTCCCCGCTCCCTTCCGCTTCGCAAAGCCTGCGGACGCGATGGCTGTGTATCCCGTAGCTATTCCATCGTCAACTATTATCACGGTCCTACCCCTGAGGTCGGGGTAGCCCTTCGGAAGAAACTTCCTTTCCCTGATCCTCAGTTCCTCAAGTTCCCTCTTTGCAACCTCGTTTATGTCGTCCGCACCGAGCTTTGCGTAGCTGACGAGCTCCTCATCAAGGTAGGTGACCCCGTCCGAGTCTATAGCACCGAAACCAGCCTCCTCGTTCCACGGGAGTCCGAGCTTTCTCACCACAACTATGCTCATGGGGATTCTCAGCTCCTTGGCTAAGGTGTAGGCAACCGGTATCCCGCCTCTCGGTATGGCAAGTATCAGGGGTCTCTCTTCTGTCCTGATCTTGTCCCTGAGAGCTTCAGCCAGTATCCTTCCCGCTTCTTCCCTGTTTTCAATTATCATACAAGCCTTTGAAAAAGAGAGTTTATGCTGTCAAGCTTTCTGTACGCCTGGACAACGACGTAGCTGAGCTGGTCTCCCTCCGCTATGGTCAGGTCGTAGAGGATTGAACTCACGTCCTTGAGGACCTCGTAGAGGGTTGTGTAGAGCTCCTCGCTGAGCTTCTTCTGAGGATTGGGTATCTCCTTCACAACATCCCGGGCTGCGTCGGTGACAGCCTTGAGGTGCCGGGCTAAGGAAAGTATCTCGTAGTCGTTCCTGTATATATCCACAACGTCGTTGTACCTCTCCTCAATCTCAGAGAACATGCTCTTGAAAAGCATCTCCTCAAGGAAGCTTATATCCTGACCCATAAAATTCCTCCACCTTCCCAATAATTTCGTCTGGGCTGTTCACTTTTTCAATCCCTTCTATGTCATGGGTTTTAAAACCGACCACGAACTTGCCCAGTATCAGGGCGTAGGCTATCTCGGAGAGAGTCCCCCAGTGCCCGCCTATGGCTACGACCATGTCACCGCTGGCTACTACTATCGGGTTTCTGTTCCAGCCCATGCCCGTGTTTATCTTTATATCAACATAGAGGTTCGCCTCCTGACCCTCGTAGGAGGGCATTATTCCTATGGTGAAACCTCCCTCCTCCTTAGCGCCCTTGCAGACAGCTTCCATAACACCCGTCCTGCCTCCACAGACAACCGCTATTCCCCTCTTAGCCAGCTCCCTGCCGACAAAGTAAGCGGTTTCGTACTCCTCCTCGTTTGAGTTTGAAGAACCTATCACGGAGACGATCCTCATGACAGGACTTCCGATAGCTTCACCCTCAGACCGGGAAGAAGCTCAAGCTCCTCCTCAAAGGAGTATATCTCAGCCTCCCGCCTTCCTTTCTTAAAGAGTGTGGACTGCTTGAGCTTGGGGTCTATCAGAAGGACTCTCTCAACGCCCGCCCTGAGGTAGTCCATAACCTTCTCTTCAACTTCTGTGTAGGTATTGGAAGGTGAGATTATTTCAATAACAAGCTCGGGAGGTACCTCAAGGATTCCCGTGGGTCTCCCTCCCGCTCTCTCCTTGCTTATGTAAACCACGTCCGCTGAGCGTATTCTCAGGGGCTCTTTACTTATCAGGACTCCAACCTCTCCGACAGCAACGTAGCCTCTGTCTTTTAGGGCTTTTCTTAGAAAGCTTCCTATACCAAGCTCATACTCCCCGTGCTCAAAGCCTGTTGGAGCCAACTCCACCACCTCCCCGTCTATGACCTCGTAGTTACCCTCGGGTAGCTTCTCAAGCTCTCGGTAGCTTATCTTCTCCTTGAGCTTCATAACACTGATTATAGGTCCTCTCCCCTATTCAACAACCTTTATGTGAACTTCCTTCAGTTGCTTGGGAGTGACGTAGTCTGGAGCGGAGGTCAGCATGCATATCCCCTTCTGGGTCTTGGGAAAGGCTATAACGTCCCTTATGGAATCAAGTCCCCTCATAAGGGCAACGAGTCTGTCAAGACCAAAGGCAACCCCCCCATGGGGAGGTGCACCGAACTTCAGAGCCTCTAAGAGAAAGCCGAACTTCTCCTGAGCTTCCAGCTCTCCTATGTTGAGGAGTTTGAAGACCACCTCCTGAAGGTCGGTGGTGTGAATACGTATTGAGCCACCTCCTATCTCCTCTCCGTTCAGAACGAGGTCGTACGCCCTTGCCCTCACCGAGTGGACGAGAGCCTTCTTCTCCTCAAGGTCTTCGGTCTTTAAAGCAAGCCTCAGCTTCTCTACATCCTCTTCCCTTGGCGCCGTAAAGGGATGGTGCAGGGATACGAACCTGCCCTCCTCCTCGTCCCACTCCATAAGGGGGAAGTCAACCACCCAGAGAATATCCCACCTGTCCTCCTTTAAGAGGTTGTATCTTCTTGCGAGCTCAAGTCTCAGGGCTCCCAGAATCTTATATACCATCTCCTTGCTGTCAGCGGAGAAGAAGATAACATCTCCCTCTCGGGCATCTGTTCTCTTCAGGAGGCTGTCGGTCTCTTCCTGGGAGAAGAACTTGACTATCGGGGAAACGAGCTTTCCAGCCTCAACTTTTATCCAGGCGAGCCCCTTCGCCCCGAGCTTCTGAACGAACTTAGTCAGCTCATCTATCTCTTTCCTTGAGAGGTTGCTCCTCTTGAAGTTTATAGCCTTGATTATTCCCCCTCTATCAATAACGGACCTGAAAACCTTGAACTCTGTGTTCTTGAAAATATCGGTGAGGTCTATCAGCTCAAGACCAAACCTCCTGTCGGGCTTATCGGTTCCGTATCGCTCCATAACCTCCGAGTAAGAGAGTCTCTCAAAGGGTCTCTTGAGCTCAACTCCCAAGAGCTCCCTGAAAAGATGAGCAACGAGCCCCTCCGCCACATCCATCACATCTTCTTCTTTTACGAAGGACATCTCGTAGTCTATCTGGGTGAACTCAGGCTGTCGGTCAGCCCTGAGGTCTTCGTCCCTGAAGCACTTGACTATCTGGAAGTACTTATCAAAACCAGCTATCATGAGTATCTGCTTAAAGAGCTGGGGAGACTGGGGCAGGGCGTAGAACTTCCCAGGATGGAGCCTTGATGGGACTATGAAGTCTCTTGCCCCTTCGGGAGTTGACTTTGTCAAAAAGGGTGTCTCTATCTCAACAAAGCCCTCCCTCACGAGGTACTCCCTGACAGCTTGATAGAATCTATGCCTGAATAGGATGTTCTCTTTCATAGAGAACCTTCTCAGGTCTATGTATCTGTAGCGGAGCTTGAGCTCCTCGCCGACCTGAGTCTCTTCCTCTACGGGGAAGGGAGGGGTTTCTGAGGTGTTGAAGACCCTGAGCTCGCTGACAAGGACCTCAACGTAGCCTGTCTTGAGCTTCGGATTCTCAGTCCCTTCGGGTCTCCTTCTGACTCTTCCCTTTATACCAATAACCCATTCGGGCCTCACCCTGTCCGCCCTTTCATATACATCGGGGCTGGTCTTTTCCTCTATGACCGCCTGAACTATCCCCTCCCTATCTCTGAGGTCAATGAATATAACACCGCCGTGATTCCTTACCCTGTGAACCCAGCCACAGAGCCGGAGTTCCTTACCCTCGTCCTCAAGGGATACTTCCCCGCAGTACTTATCTCTTCTGAAATCACCCAAAGGGTCTATCATGGAGGAATATTATAGGTTAGAAATATAAGCGGGGGCGGGGGAGCGCCCCGGAGTTATCACTTGTGCTTGAGTATGAAGTCAGCGAGGGCGTTGAGCTGGTCATCGGGAAGGCTCTTGACCATGGTAAGCTGAGCCTTCATTATGGCAGCTTTAGCGGGGTCAACTATGGGATTAGCCTGACCCTTGAGGAACTTTACAAGCTGGTCTTTCTTCCCAGCATAAGCTTGGGCTATCTTCTTGAGAGAAGGTCCAACAGTGTCAGCGTTGGGCTGGTGGCAGGATGCACATCCCTTTGACTTGAATATAGCGGCTCCATCGGCGGCGAAAGCCATTCCACCTGCGAGAACCATCATGGCGAGCAGTTTCCTCATATCCGCACCTCCATTTAAGGAAATTCTAATAAAATGATACCACATCAGAGGAAGTCCCACACGTCAACATCGCTACCGCTCGGTGCTCTGATATAGCCCGATGCGACCCCGTAGATTATCCGAGCAACCCTCTCCGGAGCTTCCCCTCTGTAGCCCGTCATCCTGGTGGCTGTCATCCCGGGATTGACACACACAATCTTAAGTCCCCTCTCCTCCTGAGCGAGCGCTTGGGTAAATCCCCTAACGCCGAACTTCGTTGCGCAGTAGGTTGTCAGTTCCGGAAAGCCCATCTTACCCGCTCCGCTTCCTATGTTTATAACCATCTCCCTCACATGAGGAAGCAGGACCTTTGTCAGCTTTATAAGACCCTCAAGGTTAGTCCTTACCTGTGCTTCTATCTCTTCAAAGCTCTGCTCCCTTAGGGACTTCCAGGCAAGAACGCCAGCGTTGTTGATGAGTATATCTATACCTTTAAACCTCTTTATAACCTCTCGGGAAAAGGAGAGGATGCTCTCGTTGTCCATAAGATTTAGGTAAAGGAGGACTCCTTCTTCCATGCCGAGCTCTCTGCATCTCTGGAGGGTCTTTTCTCCCTCCTCTCTGTCTCTGTAATAGGTTATTATGAGGCGTCCACCTCCCCTTGCGAACTCATAGGCTGTAGCCCTCCCTATGCCTACGCTTGAACCCGTTATGAGGACTACCTTACCTCTCACTTCTTCCCTTCTTCATCCAGAGGCGTGCACCTGTTTACATCACCGAAGCAATCTGGACAGAGGTCAAAGAAGACGAGCAGTCCGAGACCTCCAAGCATCATGTTCACCTGAGTTATCACGAGATTCTCCTGCCTGTCTGGTAGTATCTGGGAACGCTCCAGCTCCTTTCCGCAGGCTGTCCTGTTCTCCGCATCCCCGAGCTTGTGAAACTGGAAAACGAGCCTCTTCGTCCTCCTGCACTTCATCCACCTCGGCGTAAGGTCAAGGATGACGAAGTTTATCTGAAGGTTCTCATCCGCAAGTTTAGCTTTCTCCATAAGCTTCTTAACCTTTTCAGGGTTAGTCATTCCACCACCTCCAAGTGTAGTATTATATGTGTCTGCAGGTGAGGTAGAAATGATACCCATTAGAGACATAAACCCTGCCCGTAGCTTCCCTATTGTGAACGTAGCCATCATAGTTGCCTGCTCTCTGGTCTGGCTTTACGAGTGGAGCCTATCCCAGAAAGTTATAGTCACAATTCAGGGACACATCAGCGCCCTTGATATATTCATAAGGCAGTTCGGTCTCGTACCCGCAAAGGTTCTTGATCAACCCTATACACTCCTGACCCATATGTTCCTCCACGGAGGCTGGTTTCACATAATCGGCAACATGTGGTTCCTCTGGGTTTTTGGGGATAACGTTGAGGACAGACTCGGGAAGTTCAGGTACCTTCTCTTTTACCTTGTCGCCGGTCTTTCTGCAGCTCTGACCCAGACCATTATAAGCCTTCTCTTCGGCGGTGGACATGTTCCCATGGTAGGGGCGAGCGGTGCGGTTTCAGGGGTTCTCGGAGCATACATGAGGCTCTTCCCCCATGCGAGGATACTCGCCCTCGTGCCGGTCTTCTTCTTCCTGACCTTTATGGAGCTTCCCGCGGTTGTGTTCATAGGTATGTGGTTCTTCATACAGATTATAAACGGTCTTGTCTCCCTTCCCCTCGTTGGTATAGGTGGTGTAGCCTGGTGGGCTCACATAGGTGGGTTCGTGGCTGGTTATCTTCTGATTGATAAGTTCATGGGAAGGCGTAGATATTATTATTAATGAAGTATGAATACATTACGGAGAGGGCACAGCTCGGACGTTCCCTCTCTAAGCTTGAAAACGCCCCTTATCTCTTTATAGATACCGAGACAACCACAAACCGAATTCGCCTCTTTCAACTGGGTGATGAGGAGAACATATACGTGGTTGACCTCTTTGAACTTCCCGAGGCTACGGAGCTCCTGAAGGAACTCTTATCAAAGAAGGGCGTAGTAGGGCATAACCTCAAGTTTGACCTGAAGTTCATGTACCCGATGGGGATAATCCCTTATGCGACCTTTGACACCATGATAGGGAGCCTTATGCTGGGCTACGAGAGACACTCTCTGAGCCATGTTGCGGAGAGGCTCTTGGGCTATACGGTGGACAAGTCACTCCAGCTTTCGGATTGGTCAAGGAGTGTTCTCACGAAACAGCAGGTTGAGTACGCGGCAACCGATGTGCTCGTTGTCAGGGAGATATTCTCCCGCATGAGGGAAAGGCTCAACTCAATACCCCCCGTTGACAGGGGTGGGGAGCTTCTCAGAACAAGAACCGCAAGGGTTTTTGGGCTTACCAACCCCGCAACCATAGTTGAGATGGCTTTCGTTCAGGAGGTTGCAAAGCTTGAGCTCAGCGGTCTCCCCGTTGATGAGGATGAGATAGAAAGGCTCAGCAGAGAGTACGAGAAGAAGCTCCAGAAGCGGATAATGGACTTTTACATAAAGTACAGGATAGACCCGATGTCTCCCAAACAGATCGGTAGCTTCCTCAGGGACAGGCTTGGGCTTGAGCTACCCGAAACCCAAAAGGGAAACGTGTCCACCGACGATAAGACTCTCTCGGAGTTCTCCCACGTGAAGGAGGTCAGAGATGTCCTTGAGATAAGAAAGGTAAAGAAAGCCCTTGATAAGCTGAAGGAGCTTGGAAATTTCATAAAGGGAGGAAGGGTTTACCCCGAGTTCAGGCAGATAGGGGCGGTCACAGGGAGGATGTCAAGCAGGGACCCCAATGTTCAGAACATACCCAGGGACATGAGAACCCTTTTCATGGCTCCCGAGGGAAAAATCTTCGTCATAGCGGACTTCTCCCAGATTGAGCTGAGAATCGCTGCGGAGTATGTTCAGGATGAGAATATGCTCAGAGCTTTCAGAGAGGGAAGGGACCTCCACAGGTACACTGCAAGCCTTGTCCTTGAAAAGCCTGAAGAGGAGGTGAGCAAGGAAGAAAGACAGCTTGCGAAGGCTATGAACTTTGGTCTCATATACGGTATATCCGCAAGGGGCCTTTCGGAGTACGCGAGAAGTAGCTACGGGGTTGAGCTTGAGGTCGGCGCAGCTGATGTTTTCAGACAGAAGTTTTTTAAATTCTTCCACTCCTTCAAAGACTGGCACGACAATGTTAAGAAGGAGCTAAAGGAGAATAAGGAGGTATCGGGAACGACCCTTCTGGGAAGACCCTACAGGGCTACCACCTTCACCGATGCTGTCAACTACCCCATACAGGGGACAGGGGCTGACCTTCTCAAGCTTGCAGTTCTTATGTTTGACGTTGAGATCAGGAAAGAGGGCATTGATGCGAAGGTGGTAAACCTCGTCCACGATGAGATAGTGGTGGAGTGCCCCGAAGGGGATGCGCCCCTCGTGAGCGAGCTTCTTGAGAAGGCTATGGCAAAGGCAGGTCAGATAGTCCTCAAGCACGTTCCCGTTGAGGCTGAGAGTGTTATAGACAAGAGATGGGTGAAAGGTTAGAGCTTCCTCGTCACCCTCTCAAGCATTCCTTTCATATAACTTGAGAACCTACCTTCCTCTATGGAGTTTCTGACCTCCTCCATCATCTTCAGGTAGAACCTGAGGTTGTGGATTGTGTTCAGGACGTAAGAGCTTATCTCCTCAGCCACGAAGAGGTGTCTCAGATAGGCTCTGGAAAAGTTCTGGCAGGTGTAGCAGTCACAGTTTGGGTCTAAGGGTGAGAAGTCCTTTTTATACTTCTCGTGTCTTATGTTCACCACTCCTAAGGATGTATAGAGGGTTCCCGTTCGGGCGTTCCTCGTAGGTACGACGCAGTCAAACATATCAACTCCCCTCGCAACAGCGTTGAGAATATCCTCAGGCTTGCCCACACCCATCAGGTACCTTGGCTTTTCTATCGGAAGGAGCTCGCAGACGAGCTCGGTCATATCGTACATAACCTCCTTCGGCTCACCCACCGAAAGCCCCCCTATGGCGTAACCGGGAAGGTCCCTCTCAACGGTCCTGATGGTAGCCTCCTTCCTGAGCTCCGGAAAGAAGGCACCCTGCACTATCCCGAAGAGAGCCTGTTCTTCTCTCTTCTTAGCCTTTATGCTCCTGTCAAGCCATCTAAGAGTTCTCCCAAGAGCCTCGCTTGCATAGGTCCTTTCAACGGGATACTCAACACACTCGTCTAAGGGCATAATTATGTCTGAGCCTAATATCTCCTGTATCTGAATGACCCTTTCGGGTGTGAAGAGATGGAGGTCTCCGGCAAGGTGATCTCTGAACTCAACCCCCTCCTCACTCACCTTAACCTTTGACTTCCTGTTCCCGAACCTGCCCTGACTGAGGGAAAAGACCTGATACCCACCGCTGTCGGTCAGCAGGGGTCCTTCCCAAGATATGAAGGAGTGAAGCCCTCCCGCTTCCTTCAG
>JALSTO010000265.1 GCA_026983685.1 Aquificaceae bacterium
GAACGGTCCCGTTGATGCTACGATAAAAGCTATACAGAAGGCACTCGGTATAGAGCCGAAGCTCCTTGACTACTCAATAAAGGCTCTCACACCCAATACCGATGCCCAAGCTGAGGCAAGGGTTGTTCTTGAACTCAGTGGTGTGAAGGCTTCCGGCAGGGGTGTGGATACGGACATAATAAAGGCGAGCGTTGATGCCTTTGTTGACGCCCTCAACAGGGCTATAGTCAGGCGGGAGTACATACTCCAGAAGTCGGAGATAAGGGAAGAGGGGACCGTCTGAGTGTGGCGCCTCCTCTTGAGATTCCGGCTTCTTCTCTGGCTCCTGCGCTTCGTTATCTACCCTCTTGTGGTCCTTACACTCCTTCTATTTGTTTTCCTCACCATAGGAGTTAGCCTATACTTCCTCGTGATCGCAAAGACCCTGCTTAGAGTGCCGGAGAACCCCTACCTCTACGTGCCCTTGCTCTTGCTTGAACTCTCCATTATTGTTTTGGGTAGCTATTACGCGATGGTGTATATTAATAGAATCTTCAAAAATAAGAGAGAAACTGGAGGTAGATAATGAAGAAGGTACTTATAACCTTTATAGCTGTATCCACCCTACTGCAAGCCTGCAAGGCAACACAGGCGAAAGCCTGCCCTGATGAGAAGAAGGTAAAGGAGAACCTGAGCAAGATGATCAACAGGGACTTCAGCATAGCCAGTGTGAAGCCTGCGGAGGGAATGAAGGGTCTGTGCGAGGTGGTCTTGAAGGTAGGACTCAGACCCATAGTCCTCTATACCAACTCCGAGGGTAAGAACTACATAGTTGGAAACATGTTCAACGTTGAGACAAAGGAGAACCTCACCCAGAAGACCGCGAGCAAGTACATGACGGTTTCCAAAGAGGTTCTCCAGAAGCTGGAAGAGTCGGTGAACATGACCTACGGTAAGGGAGATAAGTACGTTTACTACATAACTGACCCCGACTGCCCCTTCTGCAGGAGGTTCTCTCCGATGCTGAAGGAGTGGGCTAAGAAGAACAATGTTCAGATAAAGGTCATCCTCTACCCCCTTCCGATCCACCCTCAGGCAAAACCAAAGGCTATAGCGATGGTATGTGATAAGAAGGGTTACGATGATATCCACAAGAATGTCAACACAAAGAACCAGTGCGAGAAAGGTAAGAAGGCTGTTGAGAAGAACATGAAGCTCCTTCAGGAGATAGGCGTTTCCGGAACACCGACGGTGATAGGTATGAACGGCAGATACATAGTTGGGCTTCCAAGGTCACCTGAGGAGCTCAAGAGCCTTATTCAGTGATCATTCCCTTCCCTTGATAATGAGCTTGAGGGGGGAGAACTTTATACCGAGCTTCTCCCTCAGCTTCCTGAGGAAGTACCTAACATAGTTCTCCTTCCAAGCTTGTGGGTAGTTCGTTATAACAACCACCGTTGGTGGTTTTGTGTCCTCCTGAAAGGCATAGTAAACCTTAACCTCCTTACCCCTGTAATGGATGGGTTTACCTTTAACTATCTCCTGGACAGACCTGTTTACGAAGGAGGTTTTATGCTGTGCTGAGAAGTCCCTGTAAACCAGAAGCGAGGCTCTGAGAATATCCTCAACTCCCTTTCCCTCAGTAGCGACCGTGAACACCACCGGAGCGTAGTCAAGGAAGAAGAGGTCCTTCCTTATAAGCTCCTCCACCTCTTCCTCAGATAGAGGGCAGAGGTCCATCTTGTTTGCGACTATTACACATCCCCTGTATCTCCGCTCTACGAGCCCTCCAAGCCTCTTGTCCTGTCTTGTAACTCCCTCGCTCGCATCAATTATCAGGCAGACTATATCGGAGGTATCTATTGCGGTTAAGGTCCTCCCCACGGAGTAGAACTCAACGCCGTACTCAACGTTGCTCGGTCTCCTGACACCTGCGGTGTCTATTAGAACAAACTTTTCCCCTTTCCAAGTGAAGGGGACCTCAACGATGTCTCTCGTTGTTCCGGCAACGGGAGAGACTATGACCCTCTCCTCTCTGAGGAGGGCGTTCAGCAGGGAGGACTTACCCACATTCGGTCTTCCCACAAAGGATATCTTCACCCCTTCGTAGCTCAGCTCTGCCTTGTCCTCCCTCAGCCTGTTCACCACCTCGTCTAAGAGCTCACCGACACCTCTTCCGTGAACTGCGGACACTGGAAAGAGCTTCTCGTACCCGAGCTCGTAGAACTCTATGGCTAACTCCTCGTCCCTATCAGTATCGGTCTTGTTTGCCACGATTATGACCTTCTCCTTGTGGGGATAGAGGAGCCTGGCTATCTCCCTGTCCAAAGGGGTGACGCCGTCCTTGGTGCTGACAACAAAGAGTACTACGTCAGCCCTGTCCACTTCCCTCCTTATGGTCTCTTTTACCTTCTCAAGTATCTCGTCCCGGGTTTCGGGAACGAGACCTCCTGTATCAACGAGTACGAACTCCTTTCCCTTCCACTCCGCCTTTGCCTCAATGACATCCCTTGTAACACCCGGCACGTCTTCAACTATAGCCTTCCTCCTGCCTACTATTCTGTTGAATAGGGAAGACTTCCCCACGTTGGGGCGTCCGATTATCACGACCCTGCTCACTCATTCTCACCTATCTTGAAGGTTTTGATCAACCTTCTCTGTTCTTCTAAGATGAACCTGTCTATGACCTTCTCCTCCTGGCGGGATACCTTGAGGAACTTTATTCCCATACATACTTGGGTCTGCATATGACGAACGTTGACTATCTGCCCGAGCATATTCTCAAATCCGTGTTCTCCTATGGAGAAGTTCATTATCACGTACTTTCCCTCCTGGGGCTTTATGAGGGCTTCGGTGCATATCCTGACTCCCTTCGTGCTTATATCGTCTATCTTACCACTTATAAACTCCGCACCCTCAGTTGCCTCCTCGGTTATGTCATCAACCACCGCAAACTCAACGGGCACGTTTACCTTCCAGCGTATGCTCTCCCTGAGCTGAACCCTGTGGATATTGTCCGTATGCTCCAGAACAAGGACAAGCCTGTCCCCCTCTGTGTACTTGTCCTTAACCACAGAGTCAAAGCTGTACCTTCCTTCGTTCTCCCTTATAAAGTGAAACTTCACTATTTCTCCTATCCTGACAGGTCTGGGGAGCGCCTGAAGCACAACCAAGTGAAGCTCGGTCTCCGTCTTGTCCCATATCGCGGAGTCAACGTAAACGCCATCAACAACGAGCTTTCCCGTCTGGTAGAGGTCTATATCCCTCGTGCTCGTTATCGGTATGAACCAGGGGATTGTATCAAAGCGTAGCTTTGCCCTTATTGAAGGTATGAGTCTAACTTCCTCTATGTTGTCCCTTATTATCCTTGAAACCACCCTCTCAAAGAGTGGTTTGTTCTCGTAAACCATCTGAGGGTCGTAGGGAAAGTCTTTAGCGTATTTCCAGAGCAATCTTATCTCGTCATCGGTGAGTCCGAGGGACCTGCCCCTCATGAAGAACGCCCTCTCTACCTCACGGGCATGGGATATCTTTCCCCAGATGTAGGGTATGGATATAACGGTCAGAGTAGCCACAAGGACTATGAAGAAGAGGAGTATCTCCTTAGCGGAAGGTCCTTGGAACATATAACGTGAAGCTTCAATCAGAGTATCCCACGCTGATTCCACCCTCATAGCTATATATAAATATCCTCCCCAAGAGGAAAAAATTAAGTGTTAAATCTCAAACGTGAGCCATAACCATCTGCTTTAAAGCGTCTTTAGGCTGAACACCTATCCTTGTATCAACTACCTCTCCATTCTTGAAGAGTATCACGGTAGGTATAGCCCTTATCCCGTACTGCATGGCTATGTTAGGGTTCTCATCGGTGTTGAGCTTTCCTACCTTTATCTTCCCCTCAAACTCTTCCGCCAGCTCCTCTATTATGGGCGCTATTATCCTGCAGGGACCGCACCAAGGAGCCCAGAAATCCACGAGTACGGGTTTATCAGAGTTAACAACTTCTTCATTCCAGTTGCTTTCCGTCAGAGTTATTACGCCCTGTGCCATTACAACTCCTCCTTGATAAGCATATCGTAAAGCTTAAGAATTCTCTCATCTTTGATGAAGTAGCAGATTATTGAACCCTCACGCTTCCAGCCAACTATCCCCCTGCTCCTCAGTATGGATAAGTGCTGGGACACACTCGGCTGGGACATGTTCAGAAGCTCACCGAGATTCTTTACGCATTGCTTCCCCTCAATCAGTATAGATATTATCTTCAGCCTGACTGGATGGGAAAGGGCTTTAAAGAACTCCGCAAGCTCCTCCAGCTTCTCTTCACCTGCAACGGTTGTATTCATCCTCTCACCCTCGGGAGAAATTTTAACATAATTAGAATATAAGCAAGAATTAAATCTTTCTCAACAGTCTGTAAGCTTCTCTGAGCTCCTTCTTGCTAACTGTGTAAGGTGAGAACCTGTATCTGAGATAGAGCTCAACTATGAAGCTTGCTTCCCTCTGGTAGGGCTTCCCCGCTGTCAACCTGAGAACCTCCTCGGGCATCATCCTCCTCAGGTCCATCCCCTCATATCTGCTCAGCTTGGAGATAAGGGCTCTGTAAAGGTTTTCTGGCGTCTTCCTCAGCCTCCTGTAAAGGGATATAAGAGAGTAAAGGAGTATCACAACCCCGAAGATATAAGAAGATTTAATGAACGCCCTCTTTATATCCTCAGCGGAAAGGGACCTGATACCTCTGTAGAGCTCTCTAAAGAGGGAAAGCTGTTTCTGGGCGGAGAAGTCCACCACATTCTCGTACCAGAAGGATATGAGGGCGTCCCTTATCAGGCTCAGCTTGGAGATCTTCCTGACCGCAGGCGACGTGTAGGGAGGTGTTGTATCCACCCTGACCCACCTACCTTTGATGTAGGCTTCAACCCACACATGTGCCATTGAGTTTGTGACTATATAGTAATTTCCGTAATCGTTCTTTATGTACCCCTTGAAACCTCCGACCACCCGTGCGGGGATGCCCATAAGCCTCAGAAGGAGTGCTGTTGAGGAGGCGAAGAACTCACAGTTCCCTCTCCTTGATTTGAAGAGGAAGAACTCTATAGGGTCACCCTCGGGTTTTGAAAGCTTCAGAGAGTAGGAAAAGTCCTTACTGAAGAAAGACCTCACAGCCTCAAGCTTTTCCTCATCGCTCCTCTTTCCCTCCGAAAGCTTGCGGGCTAAGGACCTTATGCTCCGGGGTACATCCTCGGGAACGCTGAGATAGACGGGTACAGGTGGGTCCGCAGGTGGGTCTAAAGAAGAGATCGCTTCCAGGCGCACGGGGCGGTTTATGGGTTGAGAGCTTTCGTAGTATCCGCCCTTCAGCCTCTTCACCCTTGCCATTCTCAAGCCTTCAAGCTTCAAAACTTTAAGGGGATAATCCATCAGGGGCAGGAAAGTATCGTAGGTGGGCTCAAGTATGATCCTGTACCTGAAGGTGCCCAAGCCTTTACCTTTATAAGGCTCCTCTTCTCTGAGGGTCTTTATCCATTTCGTGTTTACAAGGGTATCAAAGACGGAAACTCTCCAGTAGGGATCGGGAGGGAGATCGCCGTAAACCCTGAAGGCAACGGTGTTGTCCTGCTGTACCTCTCCCACCTTCCCCAGCTCAACTTCGTTCGCTATCCCGCTTACAAGACCTTTCTCCCTTTTAGCGAAGAGGTCAAAGAGAGGTGTCTGTGTTCTCGGGAGTATCAGGAAGAAGGGAACCGTTGAGAGGGCTATCAGCAGAGGAAAAAGGAAAGAGAACCTCAGATACTTCCTTAAAAACTCGGAGGGGATGGGCTTGTCGCCCATGTTAGCGTAAGCGTTGGTAAACAAGAAGGCTACGCTACCCAGAAAGAGCTCGTATATAAAGAAGAGCAGGAAGCTCAGGTCAAGCCTGAAGGTGGTTGAGACAGCTATACCGAACAGGCTCAGCAGGAGCATCTGGTATATGTCTCTGGGCTTCTTCTCTTCAATGGACTTGATAGCTAAGAGGAGAAGGAGCATGTTCGCAAAAGGCTTTACAACATTCTCAAAGCTGAGCTCCAAGAGGAATACGAGCGATATGAAGATGCCTCCTACGTTGAGGAGCCAGCGGGGAAGGTAAACATGGAATCTCCACTCGTTGAGTATTCCAAGAGTAAATATGAAAGCGAGAAAGAGAAAGTAGGTATCGTCCGCTATACCGTATAGGGCGAAGAAACAGCCGACGGAGACGAGGTAAGTGAGAAGAAGGCTAACCTTCCTTGCGGTCAGCATTCATACTCAGTTGTGAGGTGTACTCTGCTTCTCAAGCTCCTTTATCTTCTTCATGGTCTCATCAAACTTGTACAGGGAAGAGGCAACGTCTTTAAGATACCTCGCTGCCTCCTTGTAAGCCTCCTTCAAGCGTGGGTCGGTAGACCGCTCTGCCTTCTCCAGTAGGTTCCTGTGAAAGAGGAGCAGACCGTTCCTGAGTTCATTAAAATCCATCGCCTTCCTCCAATATCCTTCAGCTTTGAGATCAGTCCTGATATTAACCTTTTCAGGAAGCCCTTTCCATGACCTGAGACAAGTGTAAAGCTTATCTTGAGTATGAAATAGCCCCTTCCTCTGTTTATATCCTTGAGAAGGGTATCTATGTCTTTCCTGAGTTTGTCAAGGTTTACGCTGTAGTAAGTGCTTCCCAGGTCCTTTATCAGCTCCAGAGCCCTTTCAAGATGCTGGGTGTCAAACTCCTTCCTCTCACTGAGCTTGATGTAAAACTCAGCTATCTCGCCAACAGCTTTGAAGAAAGGAGCTTCCTTTGGAAATCTGAGTGCCTGAGAGCCTGCATAGTGGAAAGCCTCTCCGTAGAGTTCCTCGTTGAATATCAGGGAGGCGAGATAGACAGCCTCTGATGGAGTGTTTCTTTTTGAGTAGCTTGATATTTTACTCAGAACCGTCCAGTACCTCAAGAACTTAGAATATATCTCGTAAAAGACCTCCCTGTATTCGGGAAGGAAGCTAATCCGGAAGCCCTCGGGAGAGGAAACCTTCAGTATGTCCTTGCCATAGAAGACATCACCCCTCGGGGTTATGAACTGAAATAGGTTGAGCTCAAGGAGGATGTCCTGCCACTTTCCCCTGAAGGTATGGAAGGTCTTGCTGGCACAGGATACAAGCTTTGGGAGTTCAACTTCAAAGCTGTTTTCCTTCCTGACGAGCTGACAGTAGCATATTGGGTAGAGGAGGACCTCCTTCTTAGTTGGGTCTTCAACTATTTCAAGGAATATACTCTCCAGCCTCCCTATCTCCTGCCATGTGTCCTTGAGCATAGGAATAATTTAAAGTTAGGTTATATCTCTTGCAACAGAAGGGTTCTTCTCCGTATATTTTTAATAGGAGGTAACGGAATGTTTCCTATTGAGAAGGAGGAGAACATACAGGATGAGCTTCTCAACAGCTTTAAGGCTAAGGAGGCTGTCATAACCGTTTACCTTACCCGGGGCAACAGGATAACGGGTAAGGTCCTTGACCATGATAGGTACACCATACTGCTTGACGTGGACGGTCAACCCAACCTCATATACAAGCACGCGGTGAGTACCATAGTGGAGGGTAAATGAAGGCTATCCTCGTCGGCATCTGGAATAAAGAGATAACGAGGGAAGAGGCGAGGGAATCGCTCAGGGAGCTCAGAGGGCTCGTAGAGGCTGTAGGGGGTGTGAGTATAGGTTACGTCCTCCAGAACAGGAGCAGTCCTGACACAAGGTACTTCATAGGGGCTGGCAAGGCGAAGCAACTAAGCGAGGTTGCGGAGGGCACGGGCGCGGATGTGATCGTCTTTGACGACTCCCTCACACCCTCTCAGGTGAAGAATCTTGAGGAGGTTATCGGAAAGACGGTCCTTGACAGGACCGACCTCGTCATAGAGATATTCTCAAGGAGAGCTAAAAGTAAAGAAGCAAAGCTTCAGGTTGAGCTGGCAAGGCTCACCCATGAACTGCCCAGACTGTACGGGAAAGGACGCCTCATGTCCAGGCTCGGCGGTGGTGTAGGAACGAGGGGACCGGGTGAGCAGGAAGCGGAGCTAAGGAGAAGGCTTATAAAGAAGAGGATCCATCAGATAAAGACGGAGCTTGAGGAAGTCAAGAGGATGAGGAGGCACCAGAGAAAGCGCAGGGACAGGGACCACTCAGCGGAGGCTGTTCTCAAGGCAGCCCTTGTAGGCTACACGAACGCGGGAAAATCAACTCTTCTTAAGGCTCTTACAGGTAGAGATACCTTTACCGCGGATATGCTCTTCGCAACCCTTGATACCAAGACCTCCTCAAGGACCCTATCCCCGGGGCTCAAGCTCCTCCTGACGGATACGGTCGGTTTTATAAAGAAGATACCTCCCGAACTGATAGAGTCCTTCAAAGCTACCCTTGAGGAGGTAACGGAAGCTGACCTTATACTCCATGTCGTTGACATATCCGACGACAGGTGGCTTGACTACATTCACACCGTCAGGGAGGTACTCAAGGAGCTATCAGCGGATGAAAAGCCCGTGATATACGTCCTGAACAAAGCGGACAGGATAGTTGAAACCGAAGAGGAAGCTCAGCACCTGCCCCATGGAGCCTTCGTTGAAGGTAAGTCCGTCGTCGTTTCC
>JALSTO010000266.1 GCA_026983685.1 Aquificaceae bacterium
CTTGACATGGTAAAAGAGTACCTGATAGACAGGTACGGTGATATAGCTCTTCAGGGAGGGCTGAAGATATACACCACCATAGACCGTGACCTTCAGGCTCTTGCTAAGAGATCCGTTCAGAAGGGTCTCCGGCGGATAGCCATGATGAACCGCATCCCCTTTCTTCCAGAGAGTGAAGAGGATATGAAGAAGTTTTACGAAGCTCAGAGCAAAAGGCTTGTGGACGGAAGGATATACGTGGCGAGGATAGTATCAACAGGAAAAAAATTTGCGGAGGTTGAGCTGGGTGATAAAAAGTTCAAAGTTGACCTCAAGGGACTGAACCTTGAGGGCAGGGATTACACCTTCGTTAAGCTCCACAAAGATATGGAAGGGTGGTGGGCGGAGATAGTTCCTGACCTTCAGGGTGCACTCATCAGCATGGATGTTCATACAGGCGCTATAAGGGCTGTGGTCGGTGGGTACTCGTACTCTTACAGCCCTTTCAACAGGGCTATCAAGGCCATGAGACAGCCCGGCTCTGCTATAAAGCCCGTCATATACTTAGCTGCACTCCTGAAGGGTGAGACCCAGATATCCTCAATTGATGCGAGACCGAGAACCTTCTACGATCCTGTCACCGGCGAGGAGTGGACACCAAAAAACTATGGAGACGAGGAGTACACAGTTGTAACCCTGAGGCAGGCTCTTGCCAAGAGCATAAACACCGCAACCGTGAACCTACTGGATAAACTCGGCTTTGATATAGTCCTCAAGGTTGGAGACAAGGTTGGGCTGAACAACCTCAAACCCTACTACTCTTTAGCCCTTGGAACTGTTGAGGTGGCACCGCTTCAGCTCACCTCCGCCTATCAGGTCTTTGCTAACCTCGGGACGAGGTGTGAGCCCTATCTGATAAGGAAGATAGTGGACGGGAGAGGGAAGGTCCTTGAAGAAAACAGTCCTAAATGTGAGGAAGTCCTTCCTCCTCAAGAAACGAGGGTTCTTGTAGATATGCTGAGGGCTGTTGTGCTTGAAGGTACTGGAAGGTATGCGAGGGACCTTCCGAGGGTGGTTGCAGGAAAGACGGGAACCACCGATGAGTACATGGACGCCTGGTTTGTAGGCTTTTCTCCCTATATAGTTACCGGCGTATGGGTCGGCTACGACGCTAAGGTCTCCCTCGGACACGGAATGTCTGGGGCAAGGGTAGCCCTGCCTATATGGAAGGACTTCATGGCTGTTGCAGCCTCCAAGTACCCCGATGACGACTTTCCCCTTCCAGAGGGAACGATAGTGGTTCCCATAAACCCCAAGGACTACGTTATAGCAGATGAGACCTGCCCTGGGATAAACATGGTTTTCGTTGAGGGAACCCAACCAAAGCTGACCTGCTCGGACCTTAGAAATATAATCAGCCCTTAGAGATCTTCGTTAGAAATAGTGGAATATCAAGATGATGGATCACGAAGGAGGTCACGCTCCCGAGGAAGAGCTCCTTCACCCTCCCTTTTCCGTAAGCACCTAAGAACAGAAGGTCTATCCCCTCTTCTTTAGACACCTCAACTATAATCTCTTCGGGAAAGCCGGGAAGGGATAGAAAGGTGTAATCTCTTCCCAAAACTTCCTCAACCTCAGACTCCATAACCTCAGGCTTTTCCCCTTCCTCTACGTAGAGGACGGTAATGCTGTAGCTGTATAGGTCCCTCAGGGACCTGCATACTTTCAGAGCCATTTTCGCGTTCTCGCTACCATCGTAAGCCACCATCACCTTTCTGAGCTCCCTCTCCTCCTCGGGAACGAGGAAGACCGGGCAGTTCGCATGGCGGGCTACCTTCTCCGAGTTTGAGCCTAAGAGAACACCCTTCAGGGGTTTTCTTCCCCTCTTGCCAACAACTATGAGGTCTTCAGGGTCCGCCTGAGAGGCTATCTCCCTGTAGGGAACTCCTGTGGTCTGAACAACTGATACCTTTGCTCCATACTCCCTACCCAGAGAGGAGAACTCTGTAAGGACAGCGTCCCCCTGCTTTTCCAAAAACTCCTTTACCCTTCCCGAGATGCCTTCGTAGTATGTGAAGCCGAGAACGCCGGCAAGGTCTGCCAAGAAGCTCTCCTCAATCAGCCTTACATCCACGACGTAAACACCGACCACAGGGATATCGTAGAAGTTCCCTATCCTAAGGGCATACTTAGCTGCGGTTATAGAAGCAGGGGAACCATCAACGCCTACGATTATCCTTTTAAACATCAAGGTTCCTCACTTCCTTGGCGTAGGTCTCTATAAACTCCCTCCTCGGCTCAACCTGCTCACCCATAAGGATAGTGAATATCCTGTCCGCCTCTACCGCATCCTCTACCTTTACCCTGACGAGTCTGCGTGTCTTCGGGTCCATCGTTGTCTCCCATAACTGCTCGGGGTTCATCTCCCCGAGACCCTTATACCTCTGAATCTCAAGCCCGTGCCTGACAAGTTCCATAAGTGTATCGTATATGTCCTTCAGACTATCTACCTTCTTAGACTTCGTATCGTAGCCGATAACTACCGGAAGGTGAAGGTGTATCCCTTCCAGGACCTGCTTGTAGGATAGGGAAGAAAGGAAGTCAGCATCAATTATCACCTTCGTGCCTATCCTATCATCGTACAGTATTATGTCGTAAGCATCCTCAAGCTCATCGTAGCGGGTATCAACCCTGTAATCACCGAGCTCCCTTTCCATCATCTCCACTATATCCTTAACCCTGCCTGCACTCCTGAGGTCCTCTTCACTCACCCTGTGGCTCAGCAGGAAATTAACCACATCCTCACCCTTAGCCTTTATGAGAGCTCTGTAGCTTTCCTCGTACTCTTTCAGGCTTTTGACAACACTGAGGAGATCCTCACCTCTGTACTCCATACCGACGGAATCCTTGATGTAGGCGTTTTCCCTGAGGAGCTCAAGCAGGTACCTCTCAAGCTCTCTGTCGTCTTTGACGTAAAACTCCTTCCTGCCCTTCTTTACCTTGTAAAGGGGAGGGAGGGCTATGTAAACATACCCCTGCTCTATGAGCTGAGGCATGAACCTGTAAAAGAACGTCAGGAGCAATGTCCTTATATGAGAACCGTCAACATCCGCATCGGTCATAAGTATTATCCTGTGGTACCTTAGCTTTGAAAGGTCTGTATCTTCTCCTATACCGCATCCGAGGGCGCTCACTATTGCCTTAACCTCTTCGTTGGCGAGAACCTTATCTATCCTCGCCTTCTCAACGTTTATTATCTTCCCCCTCAGGGGCAGGATCGCCTGAAATCTCCTGTCCCTCGCCTGTTTTGCGGAACCGCCTGCGGAATCACCCTCAACTATGAAGAGCTCGCACTTCTCGGGGTCCTTCTCCGAGCAGTCCGCGAGCTTTCCGGGGAGTATCCCGTCCTCAAGAGGCGACTTCCTCCTGACGAGCTCCTTTGCCTTCTTGGCAGCCTCTCTTGCAAGGGCAGCCTCTATAGCCTTTTCAACTATGAGCTTGAGTATTTCCCTGTTCTTATCAAAGTAATCGGTCAGGTACTCATAGACTATGGAATCAACTATCCTCTTGACGTTCTGGTTGCCGAGCTTTGTCTTCGTCTGACCCTCAAACTGGGGCTCCGGGACCTTACAGGATACAACTGCAACGAGACCCTCCCTTATGTCCTCACCCGAGAACATTGTCTTAAGTTCCTTTGAGAGCTTGAGACCTTCTGAGAGCTTGACCACAGCCTTGGTAAGCCCGCTCCTGAAACCCGTAACGTGGGTCCCTCCTTCTATCGTCTTTACGTTGTTTACAAAGCTATCAACTATCTCTTTGTAGTCCCTCACGTACCTGAAGGCTATATCAACCACAACTCCCTCTCTGCTTCCCTGAATGCGTATGATGTCCTTAAAAAGGGGGTCCTTTCCCTGGGTCAGGTACTCAACGAGCTCTTCAATCCCCCTGTCAAACTTATAGACTATCTCCTTGTCTATGCGCTCATCCTTAAGGTAGAACCTCACCTCAGGGTTCAGGTATGCAAGCTCTCTTATCCTCTTCTCAACTATGTCAAACTTTATTCTCGTTGTTTCAAATATCTCCGGGTCTGGCTTGAAGGTTACACGGGTACCCCGCTTTGTGGTGTTTCCGACAACCTTAAGATCGTAAACGGGGACGCCCCTCCTGTACTCTTGGCGGTGTATCTTGCCGTCTCTGTAAACCTCCACAACGAGCCACTCGGAGAGGGCATTCACAACAGAGGCACCAACGCCGTGAAGACCCCCTGAGTAGGCGTAGGCTTTCTTCTCAAACTTTCCTCCCGCCCCAAGCATGGTAAAGACCATCTCAACCGCCGGTCTCCCCGTCTCAGGATGTATATCAACAGGTATTCCTCTGCCGTCGTCCTCAACGGTTACTGAGCCATCATCGTGGATCACCACCGATATGTTCTTAGCGTAACCCGCCATCGCCTCGTCAACTGCGTTGTCTAAGATCTCCCATATGAGATGATGCAGACCCCTCTCCCCTATATCTCCTATGTACATGGCGGGTCTGAGACGGACATGCTCCAGACCTGTAACAGCCTTTATATCTTCAGCACCGTACTCAAGTCCTTTGATTTCTTCGGGGTTTTGCATACTTATATTATAGCCTGTAGTAGATATATCTGCCACAGTTCGGACATCTCTCTATTGAATTCTCCTTTATCATTTTAGAAAAGAGTACATCTGGCACCTTCATCCCACAGCCTGGGCAGATACCCTCCTCTATTTGCACCACGATCTTGCTCCCAAAGCGGGCTTTCGCCTCCTCATAGAAAGAGAGTAACTCCTTATCAATGCTTTCAACCTCAGTTTTCCTCCTCAGTTTTAGGTCTTTAATCTTGCTTTCCGCCAATTTCTTTTCTTCGTAAAGGTCTGATATCTCCTCTTCAATCTCATTTATTCTTCTCTCAATCACCGGTCTTCTTTCCTCAAGCCTCTTCCTCAGGTCCATGAGTTTTTCCTCAAGCTCATCCAGCTCGTAGGATAGCTTAAGAATGTTGTCCTCGTGCTTTGACTTCTCCCTGAGAAGGCTTTTGTACTCAACATCCTTCCTCACGAAGTTCATCTTCTCCTCAGTCCTCCTGAGCATCTCCTCTTCCTGTTCAATCCTTTCCTTCGTCTCCTTTATAAGTCTTGTAAGCTCCTCCTCCCTTCTGAGCATATTCTCCAGCTCGGACCTTGTCGTCCTTAGCTCTTTCTCAAACTCCCCGATCTCCTCCTCTATTCTTCTTATCCTTCTATTCATTCTCTCTATCTCATCGTCAATCTCCTGAAGTTTGAGCAGGGGCTTTATTTCCTCTTTCTTCATAGCTCTATTTTAAATCCGAGTATTCTATGAGCTCTATCTCATAGATGTCTCCCCCCGAGGTTCTCCTGTAAATGTATATAGGAAGGGACGCTTGGGGAGATGCGCACACCTTGAGTATGAGCTCCTTTTTCTTGAGGAGCTCAAGGCTCATACCTTCAAGCCCTCCGTACTTACAGCTTCTCACCAGCCTCAGAAGGTCCTTATCAACCCTCTTTCTTCCTGGTGTCCAGTCCACCTTACCGGAGCTCAGGACTTTAACGAGAGCTCGCGAGAAGATAGTCTTTCCAAGAGGGGCAAGCCAGTGGTGGAGGAAGTACATCTTCATCAGTATGAAACCCGCTAACTCGTTGGCATCTTTAACCTTTGTTCTAACGAAACCGCTCCACTCTCTGTAAAAGCCCTCTATACTGACCTCGTACTCCTTCCCCTTCTTCAGGATTATCAGCTCAAAGCGTCCTTTAGTTCGCCTATTGGAAAGAAGCTCATTGTAATCGTATATGTACCTTTCGTAGCTTTTGAACTCGTAAGGTCTCGGAACAGACTGGACAGGTGCCTGAGCAAAGGCGTAAGCTGTAAGGGCAAGAGCTAAAAGTGCTTTCATCTGGTGGGCGCGGGAGGACTCGAACCCCCAACCGGGCGGTTATGAGCCGCCCGCTCTGCCAATTGAGCTACGCGCCCTGCAAGTCTATTATTATAAGCTGGAATACCTTAGTGAGCAACCTCTTCCCCGACGCCGAAGATCTCCCTGTAGAGCTCTGAGTCTATCTTCCTCGCCCTGTGTCTCTCCTTCGGAACCTCCTCAAGCTCAACAAAGTAGAGGCAGTTGGTAACACACTTGGAAACGCAGGAAGGAAGAAGTCCTTTATCTATACGCTTGTAGCAGTAATCGCACTTCTCAACCTTCATCGTTGCTGGATTGAAGGTTATAGCACCGTAAGGGCAGGCTATTATACAGGCTTTACAGCCTATGCATAGAAGTTCCTCAACGTAAACGACCCCATCCTTTTCCCTCTTACGCATAGCTGAGGTCGGGCAGGCGAGTACGCAGGGGGCAGGATCGCAGTGAAAGCAGTTCATGGGTAGAAAGAAGCTGTCAGGCTTGTCGGATATCCCCTCAACCCTAAAAACCTTCATTGGTCTTATGCCGAGCTTCTCAACACCCTTCTCCTGAACGCAGGCTACTTCACAGGAGAGACATCCTATGCATCTGTCAAGGTCTATCAGCATCACTGGTCTCTTCATCTTCCAATCAACCTGTCAATCAGTATCAGTATGAATATGAGTATCATCGGAGATATGTCTATACCTCCCATGTAGGGGAGAACCTGTCTTATAGGTCTGAGCATAGGCTCCACTATCCTGTCTATCAGCTCGTAAAACCTGCTCTCTCTGATCTGAGGGAACCAAGAACCGAGGGCATGGATGAAGATGATAATTATAAGAAGCTGTATGAGGAGGTGAAGGAGCTTGAGGAGCATCACTCAACCCATTCAACTATGGCGAGCTCCGCCCCATCCCCTCTCCTTCTCTCAGCCAACTTCAGTACGCGGGTATAACCTCCGTTCCTGTCCTCAAAACGGGGAGCTATATCCTCAAAGAGCTTTCTTACAGCCTCCTTGTCGGGCAGAAGCTCAAGAGCCCTCCTTCTTGAAGCCAGATCTCCCCTTTTTCCGAGGGTTACGAGCCTTTCAACGAAGCTCCTGAGAGCCTTAGCCCTCTCGGTTGTGGTCTCTATCCTCTCCTCAAGGATGAGCGCCCTCGCAAGGCTCCTGTAGAGGGCTAACCTCTGTTCCTTTGTCCTGTCAAACTTCTTCTTCTTTACCCTGTGCCTCATCTCCTATCACCTCTTGCTTTCTATATTCAAACCGAGCTGAAGCCCCATCTGCTTGAGGGCTTCCTTTATCTCCGCAAGTGCTTTCCTTCCTATATTCTTTGTGCTTTTGAGCTCCTCCTCGGTCATTTGAACGAGGTCCCCTATCGTGGTTATACCCATCCTCTTGAGGGAGTTGAGAGCTCTCTGAGATATGTCAAGCTCCTCTATTGAGAGGGTCAGCTTCTCGGAGAGCTCATCTATCGTGATGGGCTCTTCAAGGGTCGGGACCTCATAGGATATGTGCTCTAAGAGGGAAAGGTGCCTCTGGAGTATGGAAACAGCCTCCTTTACCGCATCCTCGGGAGATTTGGTTCCATCGGTAGTTACATCAACGCTCAGCTTCTCGTAGTCGGTCTTCCCACCAACCCTTGTCTGCTCTATGCTGTAGCTGACGAGCTTCACGGGAGAGAAGTCCGCATCAAGGAGTATCCAGCCCGTCTCACCTATGGTTTCCATCTCCTCTGCGAGGACGTACCCTTTTCCCCTCTCTATCCTTATCTCAGCGTTGAACTCCGTATCCGGGTCCGTTATGGTAGCTATAACCTTCTCTGGGTTGGCTACCTCAACGTTGGGGGGGAGGGCTATATCTCCGGCTTTAACTTCACCTTCTCCTTTCTTCTTGAGATAGAGGACTTCAACATCGGAGTCTTTGAGGTTAAACCTTATACCCTTTATGTTTGCTATTATCTCAACAACGTCTTCAGCCACACCCTCAAGGGAGGAGAACTCGTGATAGACTCCGTATATCTTTACCGCAGTCACAGCCGTACCCGATATTGAGGAGAGAAGAACCCTTCTGAGGGCGTTCCCAAGGGTGGTTCCAAACCCTCTCTCCAAGGGCTCTACCACGAACACACCCCTGTCCTTTTCCTTCTTCTCCCAGTAAATCTTGTTGGGGAAAACAAACTCATTAAGCATCTGGCAACCTCCAAATCAAACCTTAGAGTAAAACTCAATGATGTACTGAACGTTCACGGGCACCTCAAGGTACTCCTTCACATTCTCTGGAAGTTTGAGAACCTTCCCTCTAAAGTTGTCTTTATCAACTTCAAGCCACTCGGGGACGCTCCTGGGGTCAAGGTTCTCAAGATTTTCCTTGAGAAAAGGAATGTCCCTTGAGGAGGGCTTTACCTCTATTATGTCCCCGGGCTCAACCTCGTAGTGGGGTATGTCAACCTTCCTGCCGTTCACCATTATGTGTCCGTGGGCAACGAGCTGGCGCGCCTGTCTCCTCGTTGATGCAAAGCCGAGCCTGTAAACGACGTTATCAAGCCTCCTCTCAAGGAGCTGGAGCAGGACATCTCCAGTATTTTCCTTTGACTTAGCTGCGAGGTCAAAGTATCTCTTGAACTGCTTCTCCCTGAGACCCCCGTAAAGGTACTTTAGCTTCTGCTTCTCCATCAAACG
>JALSTO010000267.1 GCA_026983685.1 Aquificaceae bacterium
AGAAGTGAGATCTACTTCAGGGCATGGGAGGAACTCAAGAAAGAGGGCATAGAGATACCTTTCCCCCAGAGGGACCTGTGGTTTAAGAATCCCCTCAAGGTGGAGATAGATGAGAGAGGACTTCATGAAAGAGGCTCTAAAGGAGGCAAGGAGAGCTCTTCATAAGGGTGAGGTCCCCGTGGGGTGCATTGTTGTGAGAGAAGGAGAGATAATCGCCCGTGCCCACAATCTCACCCAATCAAGAAAAGATGCCTCCGCCCATGCGGAGATACTTGCCCTAAGGGAGGCGGCAAGAGAGCTTGGAGACTGGCGCCTTGAGGACTGCGATGTCTATGTCACCTTGGAGCCCTGTGTAATGTGTAGTTACGCCCTCGTTCTGTTCAGGGTGAGGGAGCTCGTCTTCGGAGCCCTTGATGAAAAACATGGAGGTGTGATGAGCCTATACAATATACTTGATGACCCGAGGCTCAATCACAGAGTAAGGTGGGTTTACAGCCCTGTTGAGGAATGCGCGGTATTGCTGAGGGATTTCTTCAGGAAGAGGAGATGATAGTGGGGGTTATCAGGGTTGAGGTGTACATACCCGATGCGGGTTCCCTCAAGGCAAAGAGAAAGGAGCTCAGGTCAATAAAGGACAGGCTCAGGAGCACCTTCAACGTTTCGGTATCGGAGATAGACAATCAAGATCTATGGCAGAGGGGAAGCATCGGAATAGCCCTTGTCGGGAGCGATACCTCCCATATAAGGGAGAGCCTTGACAGGATAGTCAGTTTCCTTGAAAGGAACTGGTCACACCTGATACTCAACATCCGTCAGGAGATAGTGAGCCTGTAAAATCTTTCCTATGAGCTTCAGAAACCTTCAGGAGTTCGTCAGGGCACTTGAGAGAGAAGGAGAGCTTGTAAGAGTAAAGGAGAGGCTCTCTCCCATCCTTGAGATAACGGAGGTCATTGATCGGGTCTCAAAGATGCCAGGAGGGGGCAAGGCGCTTCTCTTTGAGAACGTTGAGGGCTATGAGGTACCTATAGTTGCCAATCTCTACGGCTCCGAGAGGCGTATAAAGATGGCTCTCGGATACGATAACCTTGAGGATATAGGCTGGAAGCTCTACAGGATACTCAGACCGGAGGTTCCCCAGACCTTCCTTGAAAAGCTCAAAAAACTACCAGAGCTGAAGAAGCTGAGTGATGCCATACCGAAGGTAGTCAGAAAGGGAGCGGTCCAGGAGGTTGTGGACAGAAACCCCGATCTCTTCAGCCTACCGGTACCCAAATGCTGGCCCAAGGACGGGGGCAGGTACATAACCTTCGGACAGGTGATAACCAAGGACCCTGAGAGCGGAATAAGGAACGTAGGACTGTACAGGCTTCAGGTGCTTGATAAGGACCGCATAGCGGTTCACTGGCAGATACACAAGGACGGCAACCACCACTTCTGGAAGGCTAAGAGACTGAAGAGGAGGCTGGAGGTCGCGATCGCCCTCGGGGGTGAGTCCCCCTTACCCTACGTTGCCAGCGCACCTCTTCCGCCAGAGGTTGATGAATACCTCTTTGCTGGTGTGATAATGGAGAGACCCGTTGAGCTCGTTAAAGGTATTACAATAGAGCTTGAGTATCCAGCCAACGCGGAGATAGTTATAGAGGGCTACGTTGACCCCGAGGAGCCCCTCGTTGATGAAGGTCCCTTCGGAGACCATACGGGCCACTACACTCCGGTTGACAAGTACCCCCAGATGCACGTGAGCGCTATAGTGAGAAGGGAAAAACCCCTCTTCCTGCACACGATAGTAGGCATACCTCCGCAGGAGGACAAGTACTTGGGATGGGCTACCGAGAGGATATTTCTCCCCCTCATAAAGTTCAACCTTCCAGAGATTGTTGACTACCACCTGCCAGCGGAAGGATGCTTTCACAACTTCTGCTTCGTCTCCATAAAGAAGAGATATCCCGGACACGCCTTCAAGGTTGCCTACGCCCTGCTCGGGCTCGGGCTAATGTCCCTTGAGAAGCACATAGTTGTCTTTGATGAGGACATAGACGTTCAGGACTTCGGGCAGGTCCTCTGGGCATGGGGAAACAATGTGGACCCAGCGAGGGATGTCCTCATCCTGAAAGGACCGATTGACGTCCTTGACCATGCAACCAACGAGGTTGGCTTTGGAGGGAAGATGGTTGTTGATGCAACAACAAAGTGGAAGGAGGAAGGATATACCCGAGAATGGCCCGAGGTCATAGAGATGGATCCAGAGGTGAGGAAAAAGATTGATGAGATATGGGAGAAACTCGGAATAGAGTGAAAGAACATGAGAAGACTTATTGAGCTTTTAATAAAGAGGAGTAAGCCCCTTAGGGTAAACTCCTCCAATCTGGAGATAGACTACACCCACCTGTTCATAGCCTTGAAGAACAGAAGACCTAAGGGGAGTGCCTTTGAAGCTAAGGCGAGGCTGATAAAGGAGAGAGGAAGGTCAGCCCTTAAGCGTCCCGAGAGGCTTTAGCCTCGCGACCACCTTGGCTATGCCAAGGTCATTTATAACCCTCACCACCTCGGTAACATCTTTGTAAGCCTGAGGGATCTCCTCCATTATAGTTCCCCTGCCCCGGGCTACAACCGTGAGCCCTGCTATAACCCTCTCAAGACTCTGCTCTTTTACGAACTTCTTAGCCTTTCTCCTTGACATAACTCTCCCTGCACCGTGGCACGCTGTTCCGAAGCTCATCTTCATTGAGTCCGGCTGACCGACGAGCAGGTAGGAGGCTCTGCCCATATCACCCGGTATTATGACGGGCTGACCCACATCCCTGTAAGCAGGAGGAACTTCTGGGCTGAAGGGAGGGAAGGCTCTGGTGGCACCCTTCCTGTGGACCACCACTTTCTTTGTCCTGCCACCCACATCGTGCTCCTCAACCTTAGCTATGTTGTGGGCGTGGTCGTATATGAGCCTGTAGCCAAAATCCTCCCAAGAGAGCCCGAGATATCTCCTGACTGTGTTCGCAGTCTTGAAGCCGAGTATCTGTCTGTTGGCAAAGGCATAGTTTGCTGCAGCGCACATCGCCCTGAAGTAGCTCTGCCCCTCGTTGGAGAGGAAGGGCATGCAGGCGAGCTGTGGGTCGGGGAGCTCTATCCCGTACTTGGGAAGGGAACTGAGAGCAACCTTGAGGTAATCGGTACAGACCTGGTGCCCGAAGCCTCTTGAGCCCGAATGCACCATTATGGTCACCTGACCCTCCCGCAGACCAACCTTCTGGGCTACCTCCTCATCGTATATCTCCTCAACCACCTGAATCTCTACAAAGTGGTTCCCGGAGCCTACGGTCCCGAGCTCATCAGAACCCCTCTCGTAGGCTTCCTTTGACGCCTTGGAAGGGTCAGCGTCGGGCAGAGCCCCAAAGCTCTCTATGTGATCCGTGTCTTCCTCAAAGCCGTATCCGTGCTCAATAGCCCAGCGGGCTCCTTTTACCAGCACCTCCTCCATACTCGTCCTTGAGAGCTTTATGTCTCCCGTTGAACCGACACCAGCCGGCACATTTCGGAGAACTTCGTTCATTATCTCCTTTATCTTTGGAGCGACCTCAGCTGAGCTGAGGTTTGTGGCTATAAGCCTGACACCGCAGTTGGAGACTACAAAGCTCTGGGCTATGAAGTTGTGCTCTTCGTCAATCACCGTAAAATCGTAAACCCAGCCGTCGTAAGCCACCTCTTCAACGGATTCAACCCTGTCCCAAACTACATCTCCGCTTGTATTCCTTTCAACCCACTCTTCAAAGGTAAGGGCTTCGCTTCCTATACGGACACCGCTCCTACTCTCATAAACGCTCCTTTCTACAAACCTCTTATTTATTGAGAGCACCTGTGCTATTTCCCCAACACCCATACCCGAAGCTTTTAATATCTTTGCCCTCTCTGCCTTAATCTCTCTTTCCCTCCTGACAGCCCTCTTGTATCTCAGATAGGCTGCAGACAGTCTTGCCAGCCTCTCCCTATAGGAGGAGTACTCGTAGGCTATCTCCTCAAAGAATTTGATTAAGTTTTCTTCCTCCATGGAGATAGAGAGCCTCAGTCTTACGCTTTTCCTATCTTTGAATTCTTCTGTACCCTGAACTTTTATACCTAACTCCATTAAAAGTTGAGCTATCTGATGTATAAACCTGCGCCCGCTTTCAATGTACCCCTCTCGCTTACTGAGAGAAAAGATAAGGTTTGTGAAGTTGTATCCCTTTAACGTCATGGGCTTATTCATCTCAGCACCGAACAGTCCAGCAAGATAGAGTCTCTTCATCCATTTCGGGAGTTTAAATATCCAATCGGGCACGTAGAAGTCCTGCAGAGTCTTCTTTCCGAGGGGGACCCCTAAAGACCTCATCAGAGAAACAAGGGATTTAGAAGGCACATAAAGGTGGTTTTCCTTAGTGTTATAGATCTTCCCGTCAAGTTCAACCCTTTTTGAGCGTGTGTATACACCACAGGGATTAAAGCCGAGCTTTCTAATATCGTCAGCGATACGCCTAAGATCATCCTCTGAACCGTAGATATTCACCCTGTCCTTGGATAGGTTCCCGTCACCCGTTATGTAACCTATAAGCTTGAGAAGTATGGGAAGCTTTTTGTTTCTGGTATGAAGAGGAAGAAGACCTCTCTTTGCAAGCTCCCTGTCATGATTGAGATCTCCTGTAGTTTCAAGTATGGTAAAGTCCTCGGGTTCTTCATACTCTATACCCCTGAAGGGATACACGCCAACGCTATCATTAACATCTATAAACCTTGCTTCCACCATGCCCTTAGGTGTTAAGAGGGGGTGGTCTGAGGTGAGCAGGAGCTCATACCCGAGCCGGGTCCTTATGCGCAGGAGTTTGTCATCCCACTTCTTGAACAAGAGAACAGGCTCAACAGTTTTTGAACGATATTCTCTTGAAACTCCCACCAAATTGCATTTTTTGAAGTCTTCAATTCTGAACCTATAGCCAAACTCTGAGAGGATTTCCGTTCCTTCTGGAAGGCAGTTGATATCGTAGCCAACACTTCCGGGGCTTATTATTCCCGTCTCCACATCGGTCGCCATAACCCCGCCGACGGGAAAGCCGTAGCCCACATGAACATCGGGCATGACGTATATAGCCTTCTGGACACCCCTCAGAGTGGAAGCGTTTGCAGCCTGCTTTATCGCATCCTCTTCAAGGAGCTCAAAGAGCGTGTCGCTGAGATAGAGTACTACGGGAACCTTCTGCCCCTCAACGCTTCCCTTTGGAAGCTCCCATATAAACTCCCCTCTCCTCTCAAGGGACTCCTTAAGAGCCATGATCCAACCTCCTTCAATATTTATTAATTTTTTTCTGCCTGCCCTTCAACCTTGTGGATCAACCAGTAAACCACTCCGAGGGAGATAATAACTCCTCCAAGGCTGAGGAGCTCGTGAACCTTCTCAGGTGTGAGGGAAACTATCAGTATCTTCCTTATAAGTGCAGCTAACGCAACACCTACAAAGACCTTTAGGCTTATTACACCGCTCCTTATGTGTTTTATCTCGTGGGCAAGGAGCTCTGAGATCGCGTAGATTATGAGGATTGAACCGAGGATGCTCAGACCTCCCCTCTCTAAGGGCAGATCCCCAACGATAACGAGGAAAAACTCATAAAGCACCCATGCTATGAGGAATGCTCCCACAACAAAGAGGGAGACTACTATGAACAGGTCAAGAAACCAGAGCCCCTTCTGTACATTTTGAATGAGGAAATTCTGAAGCTTTCCTACGGACAGGTATGCTTTAAGCTCCTCATCCCTGTGGGAGTTGAGAATTATGTCAAGGTTGAGGTCAAGAGCTTTCCCCACAGACTTCATAACCCTGTCCCTCTGGGTGGTACAGCCCAGCTCACCGGTCAGCTTCTCGTAAAGGAACGTCCTCACAAAGCTCATGGATGCCTGCACATAATGGGGAGGTAACCCTATACGGAAGTGAACCTCACCGATCCTCTGCACCTTCCTCAGGTAATTTTCGTCGTAGGGCTGGCTGAAGACCTCAACAAACCACTTCTTAACCTCCTCCCTGTGCCTCTCTCTCGTTTCCCCGCCGGGTATGTAGTCCTCCAAATCCTCAAATTTCTCAAGGTAGTCGTAGAAGCTCTCTATGAACTCATCAGCCCAGTTGGAGACGTTAGGGGCTAAGCTCCTGAGGTTCTCCTCATCTTCCCGACTCCACTCATAGTGAACTTTCAACTCCTCAAGACTTACCATGGTCACCTTACGAACCTGTCTATTATTCTTGCACCGTTTAGGTCTCCCCAGACGTTGACGGATGTTCTCAGCATGTCAAGAAATCTGTCCACCGCTATTATGAGACCTATCCCCTCAAGGGGAATCCCCACAGAACTCAGTACCAGTGTCAGCATGACGAGTCCCGCACCGGGTATAGCTGCTGCCCCGATAGAGGCTAAGGTAGCGGTCAGGAATATCATGAAGAGCTGGGGCAGGCTCAGCTCTATTCCATAAACATTGGCTATGAAAACGGCAGCAACGGATTCGTATAGGGCTGTTCCGTCCATATTTATCGTGGCTCCGAGGGGAAGGACAAATCCCGCAGTCTCCTTCCTGACGCCTCCCTTCTCCTCCGCAACCTGCATTGAAACGGGGAGGGTTGCTGCGCTTGAGGCTGTTGAGAAGGCAAGAAGGGGGGCTTCCCTCACGCTGAAAAAGTATCTGTAGGCGTTATACCTGCCCAGCAGGTAGGCTATCGCCGGCAGGACTAAGAAGGCATGGATCAGAAGTCCCAGCACGACAGTGAGAGCGTACTTCCATAGAGACAGGAAGACCGATATTCCTACCTCTGAGACCATATAACCCACGAGGGCAAAAACGCCAAAGGGGGTGAGTTTCACCACCCAGCGTGTCAGGTTTATGAGCCCGTCGTTGAGTCCATCAAAGAGGTTGTAAACGTGCCCCATCTTCTCCTTCTTTATCGCCAGGGTAGCAAGACCAAAGAGGAGGGAAAAGAAGATTATCTGGAGGACCTTCCCCTCCGCCAGGCTCTGGATAGGGTTGGAGGGGACTATGTTCCAGAAGATATCCTCAAAGGTGAGGGTTTTTATGTGAGGGACCTCCCCGTGGGGGAGGTTTATCTCATTACCCTTTCCCGGCTCAAGGAAGACAACGAGGATAAGACCCGTGAAGACCGATAGGCTCGTGGTCAGAAAGTAGTAGGCTATGGTTTTAAGCCCTACATCCCTGAACTTAGCCACATCCCCCAGTCCGAGCATGGCTATGAAGACCGATGTGAAGACGAGGGGCACTATTATCATCTTCAGCAGGGTTAGAAAGAGATCTCCAAGGAGCCTGATCTCTTGAAAAAGTGAGGGTATATAAAAACCACCCACGGCGCCGAAAAGTATCCCGAGCAAGGTAAGGTTCTCAATGGTGAGCAGTTTTCTCATAGGCTCGTTAGATTATACTATTAACGAAAGATGAGTTTTGTCAGCAGAGAGTTAAAGCCCTACTTTGAGCGCTCAATCACCCCCGTGGTTGATTTCCTATCCAGTAGCGGGGTGCATCCGAACGTAGTTACATTTTCGGGCTTTCTCCTCATAGCACTCGGTTCTCTCGCCCTTTACCACGACTTTAGCCTGATAGCCCTCATACTGATGGGAGTGGGTGCTCTGCTGGATGCGGTTGACGGTGCCCTTGCGAGAAGGCTCGGACTTGAATCGGACTTCGGGGCATTTCTTGACTCAACTGTTGACAGACTTTCGGATTCCCTTCCTTTTCTTTCTCTTGCGCTGGTGTACGCCCAGATGGGAGAGCCTGCGGGAGTAGGGCTTTCAATCCTTGCTCTTGTGGGCTCTTACGGTGTCAGCTATACGAGGGCTAAGGCTGAGTCCCTCGGAGTTTATGGCATAGGAGGTGTCTTTGAGAGAACGGAGAGGTGGATAGTGCTCCTTCTGGGAATACTCCTTGACCTCATTCCCTTAGCCTTGTTATTTATATTCGTGGGGGGGATTGCCACCACACTGCAGAGAGTGTATGAGGTGAAGAAGAGTTTGGACAGGAGGTACTCATGAACATATACGACATGATGAAACAGCTCAAAAACTTCCAGCAGGGGTTTGAGGAGGTCAAGGAGAGCCTTAGGCACCGCAAGGAGATCCTTGAGAAGGACGGCGTTGAAATAGTATTCAACGGCTTGGGGGAGGTAGTTGATATAGATGTTAAGGAAGAGGAGCTTACAAAGGACTGGAGCAGACTAAAACCCATTCTTATAGACCTGATAAATCAAGCTCAGGACATATCAAGGGATATAGCCAAGGAGGAGTTTAACAGGAAGTTCGGGGGACTTTTGGGAGGTCTCGGGCTTGGCTTTTGAGGATGTGTTCCCCAAACCCCTTAAGGAAGCCCTTGAGGGAATTGTCAAGATACCAACCTACGGCGAAAGGGGTGCGGTGCGACTTCTTTACAACCTCCTCAAGCTACCGAAGGAGGAGAGAACCGAGCTTGTTCTGAAACTA
>JALSTO010000268.1 GCA_026983685.1 Aquificaceae bacterium
CAAGGCATTCGTAGAGGGAACGCCTTATGGTCCTTTTAAAGGTAACATCCATATCAAACTCCTCTCCTCTTACCACAAAGCTCTGGTACTCACCTCCTTCTCCGCTCAGAGGCATTCCTCTTTCAGCGAGATAGTTTACAAGCTCATAGCTCAGCTCTCTTCCGAGGAACCTCCTTGGCACCTTTCGGATACGCCTGCAGACTACGATCGGCTTTGAAATCCTGAGGACCTTCTCAATCACTTCCCTCTCATCCCTACCCCAGAGGGGAAAGAGAGCCTCTATCCCGAGTTCAGAGCATACCCCTTCAAGGAAAGACCTGTGCTCCCTCTGTTGTAGGTCCCCGAATACTCCTGCCTCCATGCCCAGAGCCTTCAGCCTTTCTACAAGCCTCTCCCTGAAGTTCCCCTTTCTCTTGCTTCCATAAATCGGGACGAATTCAAGCCCGAGGAGCTCAACCTGTCTTCTCACAACCTCCTCCCGCAGGTAACAGCCTATCAGCCTCCTACTTCTCTCATCAACGTAAGATAGAGCGTAGGCGGGGTAAATACCCCTTTTCTGAGCCTCCTTGAGGGAGAAATAGCTGTCCTTTCCTCCGCTCCAGAGGATGAAAGCCCCTGTGAGATCACCGATCTTATATCCTCCCAGTCTTTGCCAGCCTGTTTATTGAAAAGTAGTCACCTATGCCGTAGTTGCTCCAGAGCAGGTTTAGAAGCTCAATGAAAACGTGGGCTGTAACCGTTGCATCCGCGAGAGCTCTGTGAAGCCTCGTGTAGCTGATACCAAAGTAGTCCGCAACATCCTTGAGGGAATGTTTGGGCATTGAGGGGAGGAGCTTCCTTGTGAGTTCAAGGGTACAAACGGTAGGCCTCCTGAACCTCTCCTTCATGTATATGCGGGTGTACTTATCTATGAACTTGACATCCTGTTTGATGTTGTGTCCTACCAGTATGCTGTCTCCTATGAAGTCCATAAGCTCTGGCAGGACCTCCTCTATCTTCGGACTTCCAACTATCATTGCGTTTGTTATACCTGTCAGCTCCTTTATTCTGTCAGATATGAAGAAGCCAGGGTCAACAAGGGTTGAGAAGGACTCGGTTATAATTCCCCCTTCAACCCTCACAGCTCCTATGTCTATGACCTCAGCCCTGTTCACATCAAAGCCTGTGGTCTCAAGGTCTATGGCAACAAAACAGCTATCAAGCAGGTGCTCTTTCATGTTTATATATTAAGACCCCTTGAGCTCCTTGAGTATCTCAAACTGCCTCTCCATGACGTAGTCGCTGACTATCTCCTCCTGTTTCAGGTCAAGCTCGTAGTTCATCCCTACCCTAAAGACGTCTTCTCTCGGAGTTATGTGCCTTATCAGGGCGTCCGTTCTTATTTCCCCTTTCGGAAGGCTGAAGCTGACACTGACAATGTCTCCTACCTTCAGGTCATCTGTATCCCTGAGATAGACTCCCACACCACCCACGGATATATCAGCCATGCTCCCAACCGCCTTCCAGTCTCCCTTCTTAAGGGTAACGCTCACGGGCGTCTTCGGGACAACGCGAACATACCTCCTCCTTTCTTGGGGAAGGTCCCTGAAGCCTATTATCTCAAGGTCCATGGTCTCCCCGATCCTGTCTATGTCCCTTATCACCACAGCCACCGGACGGGGCAGGTTTATATGCTTTACAAAGACCTCCTTTTCTACCTCAAAGACCTTGAACTCGCAGGACTTTACCCGAAGGGTCTCTTCATGTATCCTGATGATCTTTGAGCGACACACAACCGGAACTTCCTTGTAGTAGGTG
>JALSTO010000269.1 GCA_026983685.1 Aquificaceae bacterium
AGGGGCTCTTTTCCTCTCAATCTCAAAGGGGAAGACCCTCCGGAGGGTGGGGCTGTACCTTCCGACACCAAGGAACTGATTGTAAGCCAAGAAAATCTCGGATATTCCCCTCTCAAGGAAAAGCTCGGCTACAGCGTCTATCAGAGCACTGGCGGAGCTGTATATCGCCTCGTAACTGACGGGGGCATTGAGAACGCTCAGCTTTCTCACGCTGAGGATCTCTTCAAGCTTCCTCCCAACAACTATGAAGCTGGCGGTTGAGAACCTCTCCTCCACAAACCTTCCGATCTTCTCGTTGAAGATACCGCAGAGTCCCTGATCGGATCCGTAGGCTACAACGAGGGTCTCACCATCCTCTGCGGGCATGCCCAGGTTAGGGAAGTAGGAGAGTATCATGGATATGGACTCGGATATCTCACCAGCATAGGACCTGAGGCTTTCTATCCTCTCTTGGGCGCTCCTTACGTTTGTTGAGGCTATGGACTTCATTGAAAGAACTATCTTGTGAACTTCCTGAAACTTCCTTATCCTCAGGTCTATCTCCCTTGTGCTCCTCATCCTTTCACAACCTCCCTTATCTCCTCCTTCAGCTCCTTCGTAAGGACCTTTTCTTTCCTTATCCTCTCAAGAAGATCCGGGCTCCTCCTCCTCACCCTCTCAAGGATGTCTTCCGCCTCCTCGCTCACCCTGTTCTCTGGGACTCTGTCAAAGAAGCCCTCGTTCAGGAGGAAGAATATGAGAACCATCTCCTCAACCTGATAGAGCCTGTGCTTTGGCTGTTTCAGAAGCTCTCTCAGCCTTCTGCCCCTCCTTATTATCCTCTCCGTCTCCCCTAAGACCCTGACCCCGAGCCTCGTGAATATCTCAAGCTCAAGAAACTGAGCGTAGTAGAGCCTGAGGTGCTGGGAAACCTCCTTTAGGGCTGGTATCTGGGTCTTCCCTCCTATCCTTGAGACGGACTTTCCCACATCAACGGCGGGTCTCTGGTTAACGTTGAAGAGGGCTGAGTCAAGGTATATCTGCCCATCGGTTATGGATATTACATTGGTTGGTATGTAGGACTCTATCCTCCCCGCTTGGGTTTCAACTATGGGCAGGGCTGTTATGGAGCCTCCTTCCTTAAGGTTGCATGCCCTTTCAAGGAGCCTTGAGTGTACGTAGAAGATGTCTCCGGGGAAGGCTTCCCTGCCGGGAGGTCTCTTGAGGAGGAGGGAGATGCTCTGGTAGGCGAAGGCATGCTTTGTGAGGTCGTCGTAAACTATGAGAACGTCTCTTCCCCTGTCAAGGAAGTACTCCGCGATGGCCGTCCCCGCGTAGGGGGCGAGGAACTGGAGGCTCGGGAGGTCATCGGAAGAGGCGCTGACGATAACCGTGTAGGACAGGGCTCCTCCATCCCTGAGGGCTGTGTAAACCTCCTGTATAGACTGCTTCCTCTGCCCTATGGCAACGTAAACGCAGAGGACATCCTTGTCCCTCTGGTTGAGGATGGTATCCACTGCTGTGGAGGTCTTCCCCGTTGATGGATCTCCCAGAATGAGCTCCCTCTGTCCCTTACCTATGGGGAACATCGTATCTATCACCTTTATGCCCGTGTAGAGCTGTTCCCTCACAAAGTCCCTGTCAAAGAGGGAGGGGGCGTCCCTCTCCACTGGATAGAAGGCTCTCGGTCTGGGAGCAGACCTGCCGTCAAGGGGTCTTCCGAGGGGGTCAACCATCCTTCCTAAGAGTTCCTCCGATACACCCACGTCCGCAACACGCCCGGTCCTGTAAACGGAGGAGCCAATACTCAC
>JALSTO010000270.1 GCA_026983685.1 Aquificaceae bacterium
GCTGTAGAGAGGCACAGGGCTTTTACTTCGCCCCACCTATGGATTTGAACTCTCTGAGGGAGTATATGGAAAGGCATTAGAGCGGGCGACGGGACTTGAACCCGCGACCTCCTGCTTGGGAAGCAGGCGTTCTACCACTGAACTACGCCCGCTTATCTAATATTATAACCTCCGCAGAGCCTCTCGCATGGAACCCCGTCTCCGTCCCCGTCAAGCCTTTTGAGCCTGCAAACCCTGAAGTAAAAGAGTGCCTCCTCGCAGGAGGACATCTGACTGCAAAACCTCTTTTTACCGCACTTCCTTTTAAAGGTCTGCTTCTTATCCGTTGGACTTCTTTCCGCCCACAGACCCTTTTTCTTTTCCACCGCATACCTGTACGCTCTTCTGAACCTGTCCACATACCTTACGTTGGGTGGTATGGTCAGAAGGCTCGCATAGCCCTCTCTCAGAAGAACCTCGTTGAGCATCCTTCCGTCTGGAAGATATACGTAGGCTAAGAGCCTCCCGTACCTGTCCCTCTTCTGAAGGTCAAACTCAAGCCTCACCCTTGTCCCGGGAGGTATGAGCCTCTTTGTGAACTCCTTTGCCCTCCTTCCGAGCTCAAGCACCTTCTTAACGTCGCCGAACTCCTTCTGCCTGTAAGCCCTTTTGTTTATTCTGCTCTCGGGCGTATCAACGCCTATGAGCCTCACCCTCTCTCCCGAACATACGAAGGTGTCTCCGTCTATTACCCGCTGGACGGTGCACTCATAGGCAAAGAGGAGAGCAGGTATCAAGAATGAGAGTAGAAACCCCACCATTTGTAGGATAATATAAGCCTATGCGCATCCTCATCACAGGCGGAGCGGGATTCATAGGCTCAAACATAGCCCTTACCCTTCAGGAGAGATTTCCAGAGGCAAAGCTCTACGTCCTTGACAACTTCTCTTCAGGTCACTTCAAGAACCTGATAGGCTTTAAGGGAGAGGTTATAACGGGAGATATAAGGGACAGAGAGCTCTGGGACTACCTCAGGGAGAGGTTCGCCTTTGAGGTCATATTCCATGAAGGAGCCATAACCGACACGACCATCACCGACCAGAGGCTCATGATGGAGACCAACGCGGATAGCTTCAGGTACCTCCTTGACTCAGCCCTTGAGTGGGGCGCTAAGGTGATATACGCTTCTTCCGCTGGCGTTTACGGGAACACGGAGCCACCGATGAGGGAGGACAGGGGGCTTGAACCCGAGAACATCTACGGCTTTTCCAAGCTGATGATGGACCACATCGCCATGGATTACATGGAGCGTTTTCCCGAGATGAGGATAGTGGGCTTTCGTTACTTCAACGTCTATGGACCGCGGGAGTCCTATAAAGGAAAGTCCGCGAGCATGATATACCAGCTTGCGGTGAAGATGCTTCACGGGCAAAGACCGAGGATATTCAAGTGGGGGGAGCAGAAGAGAGACTTCGTTTACATAAAGGACGTGGTGAAGGCAAACCTCTTAGCCCTTGAGAGGGATGTGTCGGGTATCTTCAACATAGCAACGGGCAGAGCCCGTTCCTTCAACGAGATAATAGATATACTCAACGGGGAGCTGGGAACCAACCTTGAGACCGAGTACTTTGATTGCCCCTACGACTTCTATCAGGAGTTTACCCAGGCGGACATAAGCAAAGCGAGGGAAGAGCTCGGATACGAGCCCGAGTACAGCCTTGAGGAGGGTATAGGGGAGTACCTGAAGTTCATAAGGGGCTAATACTTCCTCTCCGCTGGCTGGTACTTTGTTATCCTCAC
>JALSTO010000271.1 GCA_026983685.1 Aquificaceae bacterium
TCCCTCACGAGCTTTGCCCTCTGTCCCTCCTTACCTGAAGGCGTCAGGGGAAGACCGACGATCACCTTCCCTATTCCCCCTTCCCTTATTATCTTTTCCAGCCTGTCCAACAGCTCACCGTCGTTCTGCAGGACACCCTTCGGAACAGCTACACGGAGCTCGGTATCACCGGTAGCGAGCCCCACCCTCTTTGTACCAAAGTCTATGGCGAGGACCTTCAAGCCCCTCAGCCTGTCTTAAAGCCCACCACCTTGTAAAGGGGACAGAAACCTACAACAGAGGTTATTATGAAGACTATGCCTATAATGCCCAGTATCCACCAGGCTCCACCGTTGGTGTAGGCTAAGTAAAGGAAGATAACTGCGAGAACTATCCTGATTATCCTGTCCCACGTAGCCATATTCTTTTCCATGGCTTTCCCTCCTTTCTTTCTATTATAAAGATTTGGCGGAAGGGGAGGGATTCGAACCCTCGGTACCCGAAGACGGGTACACGGCGTTTCCAGCGCCGCGCCTTCGTCCGCTCGGCCACCCTTCCTGAAGAGGAATTAATAATTATACTCCTTACGCCTCCAGACCGAAAGCCTCTCCCATAGTACGCTTTAACCTTCCGTAGAGCTTCCCTATAGCTACCACATCGTAGAAGTTGTATATCGCTATATCACTGTAGGCGCCATTCCTGAACCTATCCTTGACCTCTTCTCCCTTCATGAAATCCTTTGGAGATGAGAAGCCGAGCCTCCTACATAGAAAGTCAAGGGAGTAGGGTCTGCCTATGCCGTGAAAGGACAGCAGGTCCATAAGGTCAATGTGGTCGTCGTACCTGTATCTGTTTCCGATAAGGTTCCTGCTAACTTTGACATCAAGCAAAAGCGAACGCAACATCAAAAAGGGCGAGTCAAAGCTACGTCCGTTGAAACTGACGAGGGTGCCTATGCTTTGATGCCCGACCACGTCCCAGAAGTCGGAGAGAAGCTTTCTCTCTGCCGATTCAATACCCTCCTTTATTGAGTAGGAGGTCAGCTTGACACGGTAGCCCTCCATATCCTCCTCTTCCTGAGAATCCTCTTGGGACAGATAGAGTACCTTCGCAAAGTTCTTCTCATATATTAGAAGCCCAACACTTACGATATGGGCTGTGGGAGCCCAGAGAGCCATCATATTCCTTATCCTCTGCTCCTTCTCCTCGTCCTCAGCTCTCCTGTAAAGACACTCCAATTCCTCATCGGTAAGGTTACCCTCATCGGTTGGTATCGTCTCAATATCAAAGACTAAGGTGTACATAGCTCCCTCCTTTAAAGGATTATAATTCCTATTTTATGGCTAACGTAAGGCTGAGCCCTTCTCAGGCCATACTCCTATCCTACGCAGTTCTTATATCGGTGGGGACTGCCCTCTTCCTGCTTCTGCCAACAACTGTCAGGTCTGTATCACCCGTAGATGCTCTGTTCACCGTTACCTCAGCTGTCACGGTCACCGGTCTCACAGTTCTTGACACCCAGAGGGAGCTGACCTTTCTGGGTCAGTGTCTGCTCTTGCTACTTATACAGATAGGTGGGCTCGGATACATGACACTGACGACCTTCCTCCTCATTACCCTCGGGAAAAGGATAGGTCTGAGGGAGAGGCTCGTCCTCGCTGAAGCTCTGAACTACCCCGGTGTGTATGGGCTCGTTCGCTTTCTGAAAAGGGTTGTTGTCTTTGTTCTCCTCAGTGAAGGAGTTGGGTTTCTCCTCCTGTACCTTTTATGGTTGGACAGATTCGGTCCT
>JALSTO010000272.1 GCA_026983685.1 Aquificaceae bacterium
CGCCAGTTCTGATGAGGCTCAGAAGCCACTACTTCGCCATAGCCACTTTAGCCCTTCAGCTCGCCCTTGCGGAGGTGGTTACGAACATAGAGTTCCTCGGCGGTGCGGACGGTATAAACCTCCCGATATACAGGGGGTTTCTTGAGGGCTACCTCTTCTACCTTTTCTTCTGGATACTCGCCCTCTTCGTGTTCCTTGCCAACCTCTACATAGACAGGTCGGTCTTCGGCTATGCCCTGAAGGCTATAAGGGAGGATGAGGTCGCTGCGGAGAGCCTCGGTGTAAACACCCTCCTCTTTAAGAGCCTCTCCTTCGGGATCATGGCTTTCTTTACGGGAGTCTGCGGTGGTGTTTATGCTCACTGGATAACATACATAGACCCTTCTTCAGCCTTTGATCCTATACTCTCGGTGAAGACCTTTGTTGCCCTCCTGATGGGCGGTGTGGGTACCACCGTGGGACCGGTAGTTGGCTCCTTCCTTCTGGAGCTTGTCTCGGAGGTTGTCTGGAGCAGATTTCTTGAGCTCCACGGCGTAGTGCTTGGGGCTCTGATAGTGATAGCTGTCCTCTTCCTGCCGAGGGGTGTGATGGGGGTGAGAGGATGAGCCTCCTTGTGGTGAGGGACATTCACAAGAGCTTCGGGGGTAACAGGGTGCTCAGGGGGGTGAGCTTGGAGCTTGAAGAGGGTGGTGTGCTCGGTGTTGTTGGTCCCAACGGCTCTGGCAAGACGACCCTCCTCAACATAATCAGCGGGGTAGTCAGGCAGGACGGGGGAAGGATAATCTTTGATGGGAGGGATATCTCCAGCCTGAGACCGAGCATCAGGGCTAAGCTCGGCATAGGGAGGACCTTTCAGATAACGAGGCTCTTCGGGAATCTTACGGTCCTTGAGAACGTTCTTATACCCCTTCACTACGGCTCTCCTCTCTCACCGAGCAGGGAGGTAGCCCGGGAGCTGATAGAGATGGTCGGTCTCTCTCACAAGATAGGAGACAGGGCGGGTTCCCTTTCTTTAGCCCAGAGGAAGAGGCTTGAGCTCGCCCGGGCACTCGCTCTTAAACCCAAACTTCTCCTCCTTGACGAGGTCTTTGCAGGGCTGAACCCCGAAGCGGTAAGGGAGATAGCCCAGCTTCTTGATAGGCTCCGCAGAGAGAGGGGGATAGCCCTCCTTCTCGTTGAGCACGTCCTCAAAGCCCTCTTCAGCCTTACCGATAGGGTCATCGTCCTGAGTGAGGGAAGGGTTATCTTTGCAGGGAAGCGTGAGGATATGGTTGAGGACAGGGAGGTGATAAAAGCCTATCTCGGGGAAAGGTATGAGAGGAAGAAGGGTTCTTGATGTTCATGAGCTTACCGCTGGATATGGCGACGTTGAGGTGCTCAGGAATATCAGCCTTCATGTTGATGAAGGTGAGGTAGTTGCTATATTCGGTTCAAACGGCTCCGGAAAGAGCACCCTACTAAGGGTGATAGCGGGACTTCTTAAGCCCTGGGGAGGCAGGCTCCTATTTTACGACACGCCTATAGAAGAGCTACCGGCGGAGGAGAGGGTGAGAAGAGGTATAGCTCTCGCATCGGAGGGAAGAAGGCTCTTCCTTGGTATAAGCGTGGAAGAGAACCTTCTTCTGGGAGGCTGGACGAGAAGGAGGGAGGCACGAAGGGAGCTTGAAAGGGTTTACTCCTACTTCCCGGAGCTCTATGAAAAGAGGAAAGAGCTTGCGGGGGACCTTTCCGGAGGACAACAGCAGATGCTCTCCATAGGTAG
>JALSTO010000273.1 GCA_026983685.1 Aquificaceae bacterium
ATCTCTTAGCAAGAGCCTGAAGGTCACGGTCTATGGTGGTGTATATCTTCAGCCCTCCCTGAAGAGCTATATCACCGTACCTGTCCATCAGGTACTCCTTTACCATGTCAAGGACGTAGTCCGATAGTCTGTACTTGCTATCCTTCTTAACAACGACGGGCTTTGATATGGCGGTCTCGTACTCCTCTTGTGTTATATACCCATCTTCAAGCATCCTCCTGAGGACATAGTTCCTACGTGTCTTTGCAAGCTCTGGATTCACTATGGGATTGAACCTGGAGGGAGCCTTCGGAAGCCCCGCTAAGAGAGCCGCCTCTTCAAGGGTAAGGTCCTTTACGCTCTTGCCGAAGTAAACCCTCGCTGCAGCCTCAACCCCGTAAGCCCCGTTTCCAAGGTATATCTGGTTCAGATACAGTTCAAGTATCTTCCTCTTATCAAAGGTTCTCTCTATCTTTATCGCCAGGAGGGCTTCCTTTATCTTCCTCTTCAGAGTCCTTTCCCTTGTCAGAAACAGGTTCTTGGCTAACTGCTGTGTTATGGTGCTCCCTCCCTGAACTATTCTCCCCGCCTTCAGATTCGCTATCATAGCCCTGAACAGGGCTCCGAAATCAATCCCGAAGTGATGGTAGAAGTTCCTGTCTTCAGCAGCTATGAATGCGTTTATTACCCTCTCTGGGATCTGGTCTATCTTCACGTAGTATCTCTTCTGGACGCCTATGTCTCCGTAGTGCCTGCCCCTATAGTCATAAACAACAGAGGACTGAGGAGGGGTCCATCCCTCAAGCAGTCTAACGTCCGGGAGCGTCAGATATACAGCTGTCAGGAAGACAAGCAAGAGTGCACTCAGAATACCGACAGAAATTGATAGATATATTAATATCTTTTTAAACATGACAAACCTTAACGGTTCACTATAATATTATACCTTCAGCACAGATACAAGGAGGAGGCTATGGAAAAAGCTCAGCTTGAAGAGTGCAGGAAAAGACTCCTTGAGGAGAAGGCGAAGATACTTGAAAGGTACCTTGCGAAGGAGGAGACTCAGGAGAGGCTTGAGGAGGAGTCAAAGGAGCCAAGGGACTGGGAGGACATAGGTCAAATGACCTATACAGAGGAGCTCCTTGATAACCTCTCCCAGATAGAGGTAACCAACCTCAAGGAGATAGACTACGCCCTCAAAAAGATAGAAAACGGTTCCTACGGCGTGTGTGAGAACTGCGGTGAGGAGATATCCTACGAGAGGCTCTGTGTAATCCCTTGGACGAGGTACTGCGCCAAATGTGCTGAGGAGGTAGAGAGGGAGTCGGGAACCTACATGCCCTCCTACGGATTTGAACCGATGCTTACCGAGGACATAGAGATAGAGAGAGAGGACTTAGGGGAGGCGTAAGATGAAAGAGGTTGAGCTTAAAGTTCAGGGTATGACCTGTGAGCACTGCGTTAGAACAGTCAAAAATGCTGTTTCATCCCTTGAAGGTATATCAAAGGTGGACGTCTATCTGGACACCGGACTCGTCCGGGTTGAGATGGATAAGGATGTCCCCCTTGAGGATATAAAGAAGGCGATTGAGGAGTGGGGATACAGGGTTGTGGACTGACACCTGTGCGGAACTAAATTAATAAACTATGGTAGAAATCAAAGGGAAGATTGAGGAGCTAAAGGAAAGGTTTGAGGATATAAAGCGGGTCATAGACCCCGAAAAGTTGAAGGAGGAGCTTACCAAAATAGACCAGACTATGTCGGAGCAGGGCTTCTGGAACG
>JALSTO010000274.1 GCA_026983685.1 Aquificaceae bacterium
TGTCCGTACAGCTTCCCTCTTAGCTATACGGGAGGATATGATCCCTCCGTTTGACTGCATCACACTCAGCCTGTCACCCTCCCCGAGCCTGCCTTCCAGATAGCTCAGATACCTTTCCATTTTCGGGGACACGTAGGCGTTTACAACTGTGGTTGAGGTCCTTTCATACTCCCTGAACTCCGGAAGTACCTCGTGGGATAGGGAAACGTGAATACTGAGCCTTTCTCTGAGGATCTTACCTACCTCTTTTTCGTGGGCTGGGTTGGCGTAGGAGTGAAGTAGGCAGATCGCAACGGACTCAACACCGAGCTCCTTGAGCCTCCGGACTATGTCCCCAATTTCTGAGGGGTCAATCTCCTCAAGGATCTCCCCCCTGTAGTCTATCCTCCCCTTTATACCGAACCTCAGCTCCCTCGGGACGAGAGGTGAAGGCTTCCTGTAGTGAAGATCGTAGAGCTTCTCCCTGTTCTGTCTGCCTATCTCAATCACGTCCTCAAATCCTGCGTTAGTTATGAGAGCCGTTCTTGAACCTTTCCTCTCAAGGAGGGCGTTGGTCGCCACCGTTGAGCCGTGAACTATCCTCCTTTCTTTGCCACCTATCTCCTCCAGCCCTTTTAGGACTGCCTCCGCAGGATTGCTCGGTGTGGAGAGGACCTTGAGAACCTTCCATCCCTCATCGGTCATGTATATGAAGTCGGTAAAGGTTCCGCCCGTATCAACCCCAACGACCACCATGCTCAATATTATCTCAGAACTCTGATGAGTAGCCTTGCGCTCCAAGGAAAGAGCAAGGAGGATAGGGATGCGGTTATGAAGAGAACGAGAGCCCTCTCTTCGCCTATGAGCCCCGAGGAGCGGGCTATCTCCGTTCCAGCTATCATCAGGGTGAAGGGGTAGGAAAGGAGCAAGGAGGAGAGGAAAGCTTCCCTCAGGGAAAAGCCCGTCATAAGGAGTATCAGGGAGGGAGCGAGCCTGAGGAGGAGAAGCAGGACAAGGAAGATGAAGACCTCCATAAGTACTTGAGTGTTTAAGCCCGAGAGCTCCATACCCATACCCGTTTTTATGAAGAATATCGGTATGAAAAAGCCGTATCCTATGGAGGAGAGCTTTTCCTCAAGGTCATGCTTCTTCCGTATGAAGAAGGAGAAGACCGCACCTGCGAGAAAGGCACCGAGGACCTCCTCAATACCTGCAAGATGGGCTAAAACTGAGGCAAAGAACATCAGAACGAGGCTGAGTCTTATATCTATGGCGCTTGGGTCTTCTTCGTAGGTCAGCCTCCTGACAAGCTCAGGATACCACCATACGAAAAGCTTTATTCCGTGGAAAACCACAAAGAAGCCCAAAAGGAAGAGTAGCACCGTACCCGCATCCTGAAGGAAGCTCCCCCAGTCCCTGAATCCTCCGAGTTTCTCCATGAGAGTAAGGGCAAAGAGGCTCACAAGCTCACCTATGACACCGAGTATGAGTATCCTCCTACCTAAGGAGGTGGCGGAACCCCCCATATCCTTTAGCGTCGCAACCATGAGACCGACGGAGATGAGGGATAGGATCATAAGGGCAGTCAGTTCCACACCCGTGAAGAAGGATAAAAGGGCTCCGAACAGGAAGATGAGAATGGTATAGCCTGTGTATATGCTCAGCATTGAACCCTTTGTCCTCTCCAAGAGGTTGAAGTCTATCTCAAGTCCAGCCAAGAACATCAGGATGAGAAAACCGAGCTCGGAGAGGAAGGAAAGAACCTCGGGAATTTCATGA
>JALSTO010000275.1 GCA_026983685.1 Aquificaceae bacterium
CTACAATGTGAGGTCCGCTTACCTTTCAGCCCTTCAGGCAAAGGCAACCCTTGAGATATACAGAAAGTACCTTGAGCTCGTGGAGGCACACCTGAGAGATGTAAAGGAGCTTTACAAAGAAGGGATTGTTGCCTTCAAGGATGTTCTGGAAACTCAGGTAAAGCTCTATGATCTCAAAGAGGACATAGCGAGGGCTTGGGCAAACTTCAGGAAGGCTCTGAAGAGCCTCTCCTACCTTGCGGGAAGGAAGGTGGAAGACGTTGAGGAAGACAAACTGAACGCCCCGGAGGAGCTTCTTACCCTCAGCAGGGAGGAGCTCAGGAAAAGACTCCGTGAGAAGAGACCAATACTGAAATACATGGAAGGGAATTTGGAGCTTTCCGAAGACTACATAAAGCTCTCTAAAGCTTCCTTCTATCCCGTAGTTTCCCTTGAAGCCTTCTACCAGAGAACGGAGGAGTCGGACCTTTTCCCGAAGGACAGGTATCTGGTAAGCATAGCCCTTCGCTGGAACATCTTCAGCGGTATGAGAAGGTTCAGAGCCCTTGAGATGAGCGGAATAGCAAAAAGACAGCTCCTTGAGAGATACAGGGATACCCTTGAGAAGCTTTACCTTGAGCTTGACAACGTCCTTGAGGATATAGAAGCGGTCAGGTCAAGGATAGAGCTGGCGAGCCAACAACTCAAGGACGCTAAAGAGCACCTTCGGATAGCTCAGGAGAAATACAAAGCGGGACTCGGAACGAATACGGAGGTTCTTGACGCCCAGAGCTATCTGATAAGGGCTCAGAATACCCTCAGGATTGAGAGGTACGAGCTTATAAAGAAGCTTTTCAAGCTCAAAGAGGTGATAGGCGATGGGTAAAAAGAGACTGGGACTTCTGATCCTTACCCTCATGACACTTGCCTTCTCTGTAGTAGCGGTCAGGTGGATACACTACAGGCTTACCCACGCCATCTCCAACGCGGTCTTCGTTGAGAGCGACAGTTTCACAAGACTTGCCTTCAAGCGAGTAGCCGGAAGGATTGTAGAGCTCTACAAGGAGGAAGGAGACAGGGTAAGAGAGGGAGAAGCGCTCGCAAAGATTGAAGATAGGGACTACAGGCTTAAACTGGAGGAGGTTGAAAAGAGCATAGAGAGGATTGAAAAGGAAAAGGAGGCTCTCCAGATAAAGGCTAAGGCTCTCAGGGAAGAGATAAAGGCTAATCTCAGGCTTGTGGACCGACAGGTCTCAGCAAACAGAAGCAGAATAGAAGCTCTCATGGTGAAGCTGAGCCAGCTTAAAAAGGACAGGGAAAGGTTTAAAAGGCTCTTTTCCAAAGGGGTTGTCCCCTCCAGAAAGTTTGAGGAGATCGACACCCAGATGGAGTCTCTCAGGAAAGAGATTGAGTCTCTTGAGGAAAGCACCGAGGCACTCCTCGCCAAAAAGGACGTTCTGAGGGCGAAGCTTAAAGAAACCTACGAGATAGACAGTAGGGTTCAGGCTCTTGAGAGGCAGAGGCAGGCACTTCTCAAGGAGAGAGAAGATGTGGAGAACCTCCTCAAGGAAACAACTCTGAGAAGCCCTGTAGAGGGCTACGTTGTCAAAAGGTATGTCAGTAGGGGAGAGGTTGTTCGTCCCGGACAGTACGTTTATGCAGTCTATAACCCGGAAGACGTTTATGTCCTCGTTCTTCTTGAGGAGACAAAGCTGAAGGGGGTCAGGGAGGGGAACAGGGCGATCGTGAAGATAGATGCTTACCCCGATGAAAAG
>JALSTO010000276.1 GCA_026983685.1 Aquificaceae bacterium
AAGGGTCGTGTATCTGAAAGATGTAGCACAGGTTCTGGACGGACCCTCAGAGATAAAGGACTACGTTCTCATGGGACTTGGACCCTCAGCCCTTCATAAAGGCATAGAGGAAGAAGCGGGTAAGCTCTTTCCCGCAGTTACCTTAGCTGTCTCAAAGAGGAAGGGAACGAACGCTGTTGACGTCGCGGAGGAGGTTCTCAAGCTCGTTGAACACACGAAGGGCAGGATAATTCCCAAGGATGTGAACATTACCGTTACGAGAAACTACGGTGAAACTGCTAAGGAGAAAGCGGACGAGCTCCTTGAACACCTCCTGATAGCTACTTTCTCGGTAATACTCCTCATAGCCGTAGCCCTCGGTGTGAGGGAGGCTCTCGTTGTAGGCATAGCTGTGCCGGTTACCTTAGCCATAGCCCTTTTCCTGAGTGAGATGTACGGCTTCACCCTCAACAGGGTCACACTCTTCGCTCTCATATTCGCCATAGGGATACTTGTGGACGATGCGATAGTTGTAGTTGAGAACATCCACCGCTGGTTTGAGATGCAGAAGCTCCCGCCAAGGGATGCTATAGTCAGAGCTACCGACGAGGTGGGCAACCCGACCATCCTCGCAACCTTCACGGTCATAGCAGCTCTCATGCCTATGGCTTTCGTAACGGGTCTTATGGGTCCCTACATGAGACCGATACCCATAAATGCTTCAGTCGCTATGTTCTTCTCACTTCTCGTTGCATTCATAATCACCCCCTGGGCTTCCTACAAGTTCCTCAAAAAGGAGAGGGAGCATGAGGAGATAGATATAAAGAAGACCTTCTTCTGGAGGCTCTACTGCAGGATAATGGCTCCCATGCTTATGAGCAGGGTAAAGAGGTACGCCTTCTACGGCTTCGTTGTAGCACTGCTCGGAGCCTCAATGCTTATGTTCTATACAAAAGCTGTAGTCGTTAAGATGCTTCCCTACGACAACAAGTCGGAGCTTGAGGTAGTCTTAGACATGCCCGAGGGCACGACCCTTGAAGAGACCCTCCGGGTGGCGAAGGAGATAGGAGAGCTGATATCCCGACAGAGCATAGTTACAGATTACCAGATATACGTTGGAACAGCCGCTCCCTTTAACTTCAACGGACTCGTAAGACATTACTACCTGAGACAGGCTTCCAACTTTGCACAGGTGCAGATAAACCTGATAGGAAAGCACGACAGAAAGGAGCAGTCCCACCAGTTTGCCAAGCTGATAAGACCAAAGGTCCATGAGATAGCCAAGAGATATGGAGCCAAGTACGTTGCGGTTGTTGAAGTTCCACCAGGACCACCCGTCCTTTCTCCAATAGTTGCTGAGGTCTATGCCCCCGACAGGGAAGTTCAAAAGCATTTTGCCCTTAAGGTCCTTGATCTTTTCAGGAAGGATAAGAACATAACGGACGAGGGCATATACCTTGAACACCCCGCCCCCATGCTGAGCTTCAGAGTCAAGGAGGACAAGGCTAAACTGAGCGGTTTTTCAAAGGAAGAGATAGTGATGACGATGCGCGCCCTGATAGGTGGTATGCGGGTGGGAGTCCTTCAGAACACAGACACAGAACACGTTCCCATAAAACTCAGGCTTTCTGAGGAACACAGGGTTCCCGAGATCCTCAGGAACTTCAAGCTCGTCAACAGGAAGGGTGAGCTCGTCCCCCTGTCGGAGCTGGTGGAAGTTAAGGAGACCACCATTCCCGAGACCATATACCACAAGAACCTGAG
>JALSTO010000277.1 GCA_026983685.1 Aquificaceae bacterium
ACTCTCCTGTTCCTCTTCATCCTCTGGCTTCACTGGACTCTTCCCCGATACAGGATAGACCAGATAACGGAGATAGCCTGGAAGGTGATGCTACCCTTAGCTCTTATCAACATAGTCCTGACCGCCGTCATAGCCCCGGTGGTGTGGGAGTAAGCGGGCAAGGAAAATAAAATCCTGTTAGAATATCTATCGCTCTCCTTGGGAGGTGGTACGATGATTAAGCGTGTGGCAGCCAAGCCCCTCTCGTGGCTGGAGAGGGCTTTGTTCATAGATTTTATAAAGGGTCTCTCTGTCACAATAAGGCACGCCTTCTCTAAGACCATAACTACCCACTATCCCTATGAGAAGCTCACGCCCCCGAAGAGGTTCAGAGGCTTCTTTGCCCACAAGGTGGTTGATGGAAACGAACCCCAGCCCGCCTACGACGAGTGGGTTGAGAGGTTCAAGATAGAGGTGATTCCTGGAAGGAGCAGGTGTGTTGTTTGTCTTCTGTGTAAGCGTGCCTGTCCTGTTCCCCAGCTCTTTGAGATAGAAGGTAAGAAGCTGGAAAACGGCAAGAGGGTTGTGAGCGTCTTCAACATGAATCTTATGCTCTGCACCTTCTGCGGTTTCTGCGTTGATGCCTGTCCAGTTGACTGTCTCTATCAGACCGACATCCATGAGACCGCAAGCTACACCAGGAAGGACTCAATCCTTGACCTTGAGCTCCTTGAGAGGATAGGAAGGGACTGGCAGTCCAGAAGGGAGCACGAACCCGACAGGATATGGATAGATGACAGCCAGAGGGAGAAGCTTTGGTATGAGAACAGGGTGAAGCTTCCCGATCCTGAGTACAAGGGGAGGCACGAATGGTAAGGTTCGCCATATTCCTTCTGTTTTCAGCCTGGGCTATTATCTCGGGCTTAGGGGTTATAACCTTCACAAACCCGATATACGTTATACTCTGGCTTCTCTCCGCCCTGATAGCGGTAGCAGGTATCTTCTTCACCGCTGGAGCTGAGCTCGTTGGAGCCCTTCAGCTCCTTATATACGCAGTTGCCATAGCGGTCTTCTACGTCTTCGTCTTGACCGCTGTTCCCTGGGAGAAGGCGGTTCGCAAAAGCTCCCACTACAGGATGGAGGGAATCCTCTCCCTTCCCTTCGTGGTTCTCCTCTACGTTGAGATGGCGATCGTCTTCTTCCTCGGAGTTACAGCCTCACCTGAGGGGAAGTTCAGGGCTTTCATAGAAAGGTTGGGCAACACGGAGGTAGTGGGTTCAATCCTGTTTACCAAGTACTTCTTCGCCTTTGAGGTGGTTTCCCTCGTGCTCTTGATAGGCATGATAGGAGCGGTTCTTATAGGAAGAAAGGAGAGTCAGACCTATGAAGACGATACCCCTTGAAGCTTACTTGATGGTCAGCATGATACTCTTCGGGCTCGGCGTGATCGGTCTGATAGCCCGAAGAAACCTCGTTACGGTTCTGATGAGCCTTGAGCTCGCTCTCAATGCCGTCAACATAGCCTTCGTAGGAGCGGACGCTCACATGGGTCTTGTGGAAGGGCAGATATTCGCCCTCTTCATAATAGCCCTTGCTGCAGCTGAAGCTGCTGTTGGTCTCGGGATAATAATAGCCATCTTCCGTTATAGGTTCGTTGAATCAACGGACGAAATCACGGACATGAGGGGGTAAGGCATGGAAGGCTTGATCGTTGTGTTGGCTCCACTCATAGCCTTTCTTGTTGTGGGCTTCCTCGGCAG
>JALSTO010000278.1 GCA_026983685.1 Aquificaceae bacterium
CATACCCACAAGGTACCCGAACGGGTTTGCAGAAGGTAAACCTGCGGATTACTTTACAAAGGATGATGCCCAGAAGGCGATCTCCTGTGCGTATAGTATCAGAAGGTTCTGCGAAGGCTATCTATCTTGATAGGGATGAGCTCTTCAGGGAGCTCAGGAAGGTTGTCCTGGAGCTGAAGAAAAAGCCCTATGTGAAGGAGGTAAGGATCTTCGGCTCTCTGGCTAAGGGAAGCTACCATGGCACCAGCGATGTTGACCTTCTCGTTGTAGTCCGGGAAGAAGGAAGGAGCCTCAGGAGCGTGTGGGAGGAGCTCTTTGACATCCTGAGCGAAGAACTTTCCCTGCCCTTTGACCTCGTCGTTATGGATGAGGAGAGCTTCAGAAAAGAACCGCACAAGTATGGGAAGACCCTGAGGGTATAATAGTTCTCCCATGAAGGAGCTCAAGGACTACAACCCCCGGGAGATTGAACCAAAGTGGACGAAGTTCTGGATAGAGAGGGCTATATACCACGTTGAAAAGCCGGATAAGGGCAGGAAGTTTTCGGTCGTCATACCCCCGCCCAACGTAACGGGCTCTCTCCACATGGGGCACGCTCTTAACGCCACCCTTCAAGATGTTATAGCCCGGTGGCAGAGGATGAAGGGCAGGCAGGTTGTCTGGGTTCCGGGCTTTGACCATGCGGGCATAGCAACCCAGTACGTCGTTGATAAACAGCTCCAGAGCGAGGGGAAGAGCAGACTTGAACTCGGCAGGGAGGAGTTCCTGAAGAAGGTCTGGGAGTGGGTTCCTAAGACAAGAAATGCTATAAGGAAGCAGTTTGAGAGATTAGGAATCTCCGTTGACTGGAAGAGGGAGAGGTTTACCCTTGACGAAGGCTTCTCAAGGGCTGTTAGGAAGGCTTTTAGGGAGCTTTACGAGAAAGGTCTCATATACAGGAGCCAGTACATAGTTAACTGGTGTCCCAAGGACCTTACAGCCCTATCAGACCTTGAAGTTGAGCATGAGGAGGAGAAAGGTAAGCTCTGGTACATAAGGTATCCCCTTGAAGACGACTCCGGCTACCTGACCGTTGCCACCACGAGACCCGAGACCATGCTGGGAGACACAGCGGTCGCTGTCCATCCCGAAGATGATAGGTATAAAGACCTCATCGGTAAGAGGTTAAGGCTTCCACTCGTCAGCTGGAGGAGGAAGACCCTGTCGGGTGATGAGATAGACAGCCTCATACCAGTGATAGCGGATGAGAGGGTCAAGCCGGAGTTCGGTACGGGAGCGGTAAAGGTGACCCCTGCCCACGACCCCAACGACTTCGCCATAGGCAAGGACCACGGGCTCCCCTTCGTAAAGGTTATGGACGAGACAGCCCGCATGAACGAGAATGCGGGTGAGTTTGTCGGCTTGGATAGGTATGAGGCAAGAAAGAAGATAGTGGAGAGGCTCAAAGAGGAGGGACTCCTTGAGAAGGAAGAGGAGCATATACATTCCGTCGGAAGGTGCTACAGATGTAAGACGGTCGTTGAGCCCATGGTCTCCGAGCAGTGGTTCGTGAAGGTCTCCGATCCAGCTATAAAGGACAGGGCTATAAAGGTAGTTGAGGAAGGTATAGAAGAGAGGGAGGAGAAGGAAATCTTCGTCCAGTATGCGGAGGTAGAGGGACTTACTCTTACCATACCTGTCAGCGATGAGACAACCGGGGAGACGAGGGCTGTTGTCGTTCTGACCGAAGGGGTGAAGTTCCTCTCGGGCGTGAGGGAAGGGGAGCTTGCCTATGTCTATTACCCTCAGGGAAGCCCTGAGATAGCTGAGCTTGCCAAAAAGCTCACCTACGAGTTTATGCAAAGACCTGCGGGTGTTGACTTCCTGATAGGTGTTGAGGGGGAAGTAAGTGTAGTAAGGCAAGGAGTAGAAACTAAGATTGAGCCTGGCAGTTATCTCATAGCCTCCGAGGGTAGCAGGCTGAACCTCTACAGGTGGGATGATGGAGCCTACGAATTCATGCAGGTTATTGAGAGCGGTAGCTCAAGGCTCGAGCCTGCCCAGAAGTCCATAAAAGTCAGGGTTGAGAGGGAAAAGAGGGTAAGCGAGAGGAAGAAGCAGGTGAGCTTCATACCTGAGCAGTGGAAGAAGTTTTACCTTGACTGGATGTACAACCTAAGGGACTGGTGCATTTCAAGACAGATATGGTGGGGTCACAGAATACCCGTCTGGTACTGTGAGGAGTGCGGAAACATCAACGTCTTCACCGACGATGACTTTGATAGAGCTTACGACAAGATAATATTTAACCTGCTTGCGGACGGAAAGATAGGTCAGGAATTTACTCCCGAGGAGATTGAAGCTGTTCTCAAGTCCCCCAACTTCGTCCATCCAGAGATGACAGTCCTTGACTTCTACAAGAGGTTTGCCTTCCACAGGTATCACTCAACGGATATAGATGCCCACTCCCTCAGGCTCTTCTTTACCCAAGAGGCCAACCCCATGGCTATGCTGACTCCCGGTGTTTCCACGAGGGGTCTCTACAGGTACGACTCCAAGAGCAAGAAGTGGAGGATGGTTCTCAGGTGTAAAGAGTGTGGTTCGGAGAGATTGCGTCAGGAGGAGGACGTTCTTGATACGTGGTTCTCTTCCGCTCTCTGGCCCTTTGGGGTCTTCGGCTGGCCCGAGGATACGGAAGACCTGAGGAATCTCTACCCCACAGACCTCCTCGTGACCGGCTTTGACATCATATTCTTCTGGGTTGCCCGTATGATAATGATGGGCACCTACTTCATGGAGGACATACCCTTTTACGACGTTTACGTCCACGCCCTCGTTAGGGATGAGAAGGGGCAGAAGATGTCAAAGACCAAGGGGAACGTAATAGACCCCCTTGACATAATAGAGAAGTACGGAGCGGACGCTCTCAGGTTCACCCTCGGGATCCTGACGGTTCAGGGGAGGGATATAAAGCTCTCGGAGAAGAGGTTTGAAGGCTACAAGCACTTCGCCAACAAGATATGGAACGCCACGCGCTACGTCCTCATTAACACACCCGAAGACTTCATCTCCAATCTTCCCTACATGGCACCCCTCAAACCCGAGGATAAGTGGATAATGACCCGTGTGAACGAGACAGCCCAGAGGGTTGATGAAGCCCTCGGAAGGTATGAGTTCTCCAAGGGTGCCCAGGCAATATACGACTTCTTCTGGTCCGACTTCTGCGACTGGTACATAGAGCTTACCAAGAGCAGGATATACGCTCCCCTGCCCGAGGGTGAAGGAGAGGAAGTCCAGAAGGAGAGAGCGAGAATTCTTTCCGAGAAGACAACAGCCCTCTACACACTCCACTACGTCCTTGAGAAGGCTCTCAGAATACTGCACCCCTTCATGCCTTACATAACCGAGGAGCTCTGGCACAGCCTCCCGGCGAGCGACGGAGAGAGCATATCTCTGAAGGACTTTCCCCAGAGGAAGCAGGATGAGATATTCCCTGAAGAGACCCAGAGGGTTGAGAGGCTCAGGGAGATAGTGAGCGCGATAAGGTCTCTGAGGTCAGACCTCCAGATAGAGCCCTCCCGCAGGCTTAAGGCTTTCTTCAGAACGGAAGGTGAGCTATCCAAGTCGGTGATAGAGGAGTTCCGAGATCACATCCTCAACCTCGCCAAGCTCCAGTCTTTTGAGGAGGTGAAAGATAGACCTTCCCAGACGGTGGCTACATTCTCAAGGGATGTGGAGATATTCCTCTCCGTTGAGGGGCACGTTGACCTTGAAAGGCTTGTGGAAAGCTACGAGAAGAGGAGGGAGAAGCTCAGAGTGGAGCTTGAGAAGGTCAGCAGGAAGCTTTCCAACGAGAACTTCCTCAAAAAGGCACCACCGGAGGTGGTTGAGAAGGAGAAGAGGATAAAGGAGGAGCTTGAAACCGACCTTGAGAAGGTGGAGAGGATACTGAGCGTTCTCAGGAGCTGAGGCTCTTTACAAAGCTCTCAAACTCCTCCCTGCTCACCCTTGCCCTGTAGCCGTGTCCGGGCAGAACCCACTCAAACTTAAACTCCAACAACCTCTCCATTGACCTGACGAGCTCCTTCCATGAATACCAGCAGTACTCCCTGAAGGCTACCAGCGACCTCCTTTTCCTGCTCCAGGCGAGATGGTCCCCGGTGAAGAGGAACTTCTCTCCGTAGAGGAGAACCGCATGTCCCTTCGTGTGTCCCGGAGTAGGTATGAGGAGGAAGTCCTTTCCAAAGGATACAGGCTCGTATCCCCTTAGCTTTATCTCCGCTTGAGGGACGGCGTGGGAGTCAGCCTCGTGGATTATCCTCTTTGCGGAGAACTTTTCGGCGAACCTATTGCAGTCCGCAACATCGTCCTCATGGGTCAGAAAGATGTACTTCAGCCCTCCCCTTCTGGATATGCTCTGGACGAGATGCCCCGAGAACCTCGGTGAGTCAACGAGCCAGTTTCCCTCTCCATGTTCCACGAAGTAGCTCAGTGCCCCGTAGGACTTCCTTGAGGCAAACCCGCAGAGGTAAACCCATCTTCTATCGGGATCGGAAAGTTCCTGTAAACAGATTTTGGAACCTTAAGCCTTTGGGTACCTATGGCTCCCACAGGACAGGATATCAGAGATTGAAAGGCTGGAAGGAGCTCCTCTTCTCCCTCCGGCTGTTTAACTACGCAGGCGCTATCGGGTCCATCACCGAACACCGAGGGTGCTATCTCCCTGCAGACCGAACAGTCAATGCATGTGCTGTCAACGAAGAACTCGCCCTCTACGTTGCAGGAGAGCCTCTTCTTAAGGTCAGCCACTTTCAGCAGATCCTCGGCAGGAGCTCTCCGGAAGGAGCCTCCATAATCCTCTTCACGCCGTAAGGCGTCCTTACGATAACCCTGCTCCTGCCCCTTCCTAAAACCCTTCCTATGATGCGGGCATCCCTTCCGTCAGCATGAGATCTGAGAGCTTCTAAAACCCTGTCTGCATCCTTTTGGGCAACTGCTATGACAACCATGCCCTCGTTGGCGAGGTGAGTTGGTTCAAAGCCAAGAAGCTCACAAAGACCTCTGACAGCCTCTTTGACGGGAATGGCGGACTCTTCAACCTCAATCTCAACCCCCGACTGCTCTGCCCACTCGTTCAGAACTGCAGATAGACCCCCACGGGTCGGGTCCCTCATGGCGTGGATCTGGGCTCCGGTTTCCAGAACGTGTCTGATAAGGTCCCAGAGGCTTTTGCAGTCGCTCTCTATCGGGATCTCAAAGTCCATTCCCTCCCTCTCCGCAAGTATGCAGGCTCCGTGGTCTCCAACGCTTCCCGAGACTATTATCGCGTCACCCTCCGAGAGTCTGTGGGCTGACAGCCCTTCGTAAATTACCTCACCAATACCAGAGGTGTTTATGAAGACCCTGTCCGCCTGTCCCTTCGGTACGACCTTCGTATCTCCCGTCACCACCTTAACCCCTGCTCTATCAGCTTCCATAGCCATGCTCCTGACTATCCTCTCCAGTTCCCCGTAGTCCATACCCTCCTCAATTATGAAGCCCGCGGACAGGTAAAGGGGTTTTGCCCCCATCACCGCAAGGTCGTTTACTGTTCCGGCTATGGCTAGCTTTCCTATGTCTCCTCCCCTGAAGAAAGGCGGGGATACGGTGAAGGAGTCGGTAGTGAAGGCTATCCTTCCCTTGACCTCAAGGAGGGCTGAGTCTTCCATCTTCTCAAGGATGGGGTTTCTCAGGTACTTCAGAAAGAGGGACTTTATAAGCTTCTGGGTTTCCTCACCTCCAGAGCCGTGGGAAAGGAGAATTCTCTTCATGCTGTATAAGTTATATTAAAGCCCATGAGAACAATTGATGTAGGTGATAAATTTGAGACCAGAAGGAGTGCAAAGGCTTACGGCAGGATAAGGCTCAAGCCCCCGACCGTGAAGCTGATAAGAGAGAACAAGCTCCCGAAGGGGAACCTTCCTGAGGCTACAAAGCTCACGGGAATATTCGGTGCAAAGAGAACGGGAGATATCCTTCCCTTCTGCCATCCCATACCCTTTGACTTCGTCGGCGTTGAGGTTAGGCTCGGTGAAGACAGACTTGAAGTTTTCTCGGAGGTCAGGGGAACCGCAAGGACGGGTTATGAGATGGAGGCTCTAACGGCGGTAACGACAGCACTGCTGAACGTCTACGACATGTGCAAGGGCGTTGACGATGAGATGGTGATAGAAGAGGTCAGGTTACTTGAAAAGAGCGGGGGGAAGTCCGACTGGAAGGTAAGCCTTGAAGGTGTGTCAGCCTCTGTCATCTCGGAGTTCCCTGAGCTCAAGAGCCTTGCGGAGGGTTTCCTTTCAGAGATGGGAGCCAAGCTTTCGGGTGAGCCGTCTCTCCTCGTGAGGATAGGAAACGGGTGCGAAGTTGAGGAACACTTCTTTGGGCTTGAGAGCGTGATAGCCCTCTATGACTTTTCCAAGGACCCTCTCGGAGTGACCCTTGAGGTCAAGATCGGAAGGGACAGGGAGGGAAGGCTCGTTATCTGCCTTCCTGCTGATGAGGGAAAGGTAAGGCGCTTCTTTGAGACATTCGGTCCACTGCTCGGGGGAATCGTGAGATGAAGTTCGTTCTCTGCATCACGGGAGCCAGCGGTGCTGTGTACGGCTATAGAGCTCTTCAGATTCTAAGCTCCATTGCCCGTGTGGACGTCGTTGTCTCCCGGGCGGGCGGGATAGTCCTTGAGCAGGAGCTTGGCAGGTCTGTCTCCGAGCTAAGGGAGGAGTTCCCCAAAGCAAACTTCTACGGAGAGAGGGATATATCCGCTCCCATAGCGAGCGGTTCGGTGCTCACCTCTTATAGAGGCGTACTCCTGATGCCCTGTTCAATGAGCACCCTCGCAAGCGTTGCCTCAGGTGTGAATATTAACTTGATACACAGGGTGTGTGAGGTAGCCTTAAAGGAGAGGGTGAAGCTGGTAATGCTTGTAAGGGAAATGCCTTACTCAAGGATTCACATTGAGAACATGTTAAAGGTGACCGATGCAGGTGCAGTAGTCGTTCCCGCAAGCCCGGGTTTTTACCACCAGCCCAAGAGGATGGAAGACCTCATTGACTTCGTAGTAGGAAAGGTCCTTGACCTCCTCGGAGTTGAGCACCAGCTCTATAATAGGTGGAAAGGAGGGGAGGAATGAGAAGGCTTCTCTTTTTGGTCCTTTTAATCGCCCTGTCCTTCGGTCAGGAAAAGGCTGGAGAACTTGTAAAGAAGCAGGGAAGGGTAAAGCTCTTCAGAGAGGGAAGTCTTGCAGGTAAGCTCGTGGTCAATCTTCCCGAGGACCTTTTCGTCAAGGATATCCTCAAGACCGATTACAGCTCAATGGCTTTCGTCAGGCTCATGGGTGTGAACAAGCTCGTGCTCATGGAAAACAGCGTCCTATACATAGAGGGCATTGACAGGGTCAACTTTGAAGGAGGAAGGGCTCTCTTTCAGATAAGGAAGAGGGAGGAGACCAGAGGCTTGAAGGTCAGGGTAGGTTCTGTGATCATAGGGGTAAAGGGAACGAGGTTCATGGTGAGCTCCGAAGAGGGCAGAACGAGCATATTCCTGAAGGATGGTGTGCTCAGCATCAGAAAGATGGTCGGAGAGTTTATAAGATACAGGAAGAAAGAGGAGGAAGAGTACGAAGAGTTCAAGAGAGGGATAGAGGAAGGTATAAGGAGGGAGAGGGAAGAGTACGAGAGGTTCAAAGAAGAGACCCAGAAGGAGTTCAGGGAGTTCGTCAAGGAGTTTGAGCTGAAGTCGGGTGAGGCTGTTGTTATTGAGGGGAGCGAGGTCAGAAACATAGAGATACCACCAGAGGTGGAGGAGGAGTTCAGGCTCCTTGATATGTTTTAATATTCTCTCCCATGGCCGAGAGTCTTCTCCTTATAGGCGTTGGATTCATGGGGGGTTCCTTTGCCCTCGCCCTCAGGAAAGGCGGTTTCAAGGGAAGGATATACGGGATAGACATAAACCCCGAGAGCATTGAGAAGGCTCTTCACCTCCGCGTTATAGAGGAGGGAAGTACCGAGCTCGGAGACCTTGCCCGCTTTGAACCAGACATAGTGGTGTTAGCCTCCCCCGTCAGAACCTTTCGGGGAATAGCGAAAAACATAAGACCTCTTTTGAAGAAAGGTGTCCTCATAACTGACCTTGGGAGCGTTAAGGGAAGGCT
>JALSTO010000279.1 GCA_026983685.1 Aquificaceae bacterium
AGGCAAGCCCGTTGTAGTTCCGACCGATACCATATACGGCATAGTTGCGGACGCTACAAACTACAGGGCGGTTCAGCTCCTCAAGAGGATAAGGAGACCCTCCGGAAGACCCTTTGTAGTTCTGATCCCAGACCCCTCCTGGGCGGGTAAGCTCGGGCTTGTTGTGGATAAAAGGGTTCTCAGACTCCTCTCCATACCCGGACTTACACTCGTTCTTGAGAAGAGGGGAGGACTCTTCTGGTGGCTCGGCAGGGAGAGTATCGCGGTCAGATACCCCCGAAGGGGGTTTATCTACCAACTCTTAAAAAAGTTTGCAAGGCCTCTCGTGGCTCCGAGTGCCAACCCCGAGGGAAAGCCCCCAGCGAGGAGCATAAGGGAAGCTATAAAGTACTTCGGCGAGAAGGTAGAGGTTTATGTGGACGGAGGCTTTATAGAGAATTCTCCGTCAAGTATAGTGAAACCTTCAGAACACAGGATAATCCGCAGGGGCAGGTTGAGCTATGAGTCCATAAACAGGATTATGGGAGGTGTAAAAGGATGGTAGGGCTTTTACTCGTAATCGCCCTATGGCTTTTTTCCTGCGGAGGTTCTCGGGACAGTTCGGGAGAGCAAGAGCTTCGTCTGTCCGTGAACACCACCTGGTACATCCAGCTTCAGGGAGAAATTGATACGAACAAGGATGTTGAGCTCTACGACATAGACCTATTTGACGTGAGTGAGGATACGGTGCGACTACTTAAATCCAGAGGAAAGATAGTTATATGCTACTTCAATGCGGGCGCCTACGAAAACTGGAGACCGGACAAGGACAGATTTCCTGCGGATGCCATTGGGAAGCCCCTTGAGGGATGGGAAGGAGAGAGGTGGCTGGATGTAAGAAGGCGGGAGGTAAGAGAGATAATGCTCGGAAGGCTGAGGCTTGCGAAGGAGAAGGGGTGCGATGGGGTTGACCCCGATAACGTTAACGGATACGAGAACGACACGGGTTTTAACATAACTTACGAGGATCAGCTGGATTACAACCTTTTCCTCTCAAGGGAGGCTCACCGCCTCAGTCTTCTCATAGGACTTAAGAATGACGGGAATCAGGTCCTGGACCTTGTGGACAGCTTTGACTTCTCCGTGCAGGAGGAGTGCCACCAGTACAACGAGTGCCATCTTTATTACCCCTTTGTAGAAAGGGGTAAGCCTGTCTTCAACATTGAGTATGAGAGGATTGATAACCTCTGCTCTCGGGCTGAGAGCGAGGGCTTCATGACAGCGATATACAATCTGGAGCTTGACGGTTCAACCTTTATACCCTGCTGGTAGCTCTATGACCTTACCCGGATTGAAGAGATTCTTGGGATCAAAGAGGAGCTTTACCCCTTTAAGGAGCTCATAGCCCGTATCCCCAAACTGCCATCTTAAGAACTTCCTCTTTGTAAGACCAACTCCGTGCTCACCTGTTATGGAGCCGTGATAAGAGAGGGCAAGCTCAAAAACCTCATCAACAGCCCTCTCAGCTCTCTCCTCTTCTTCAGGATTCGCTTTGTCGTAGAGGAAGTTAACATGGAGGTTCCCGTCCCCTATGTGCCCGAAGACCACCATGAGGAGGTCGTGCTTCTTTGCTATCTCCCTGAGCTTGGGAAGTGCCTCCGCGAGGTAAGTTCTGGGAAAGACTATGTCCTCGTTTATCTTGCCCGTTCTGAGGTTGCCCAGTGCAGGACCGAGGTTCTTCCTCGCTGTCCAGAGCTTCTCAGCCTCCTTTTCATCGGAGGCAACCTTAGTCTCAATCCCCATGGAGGAAAGGAGGCTCTTAACCTCCCCTATCTGCTCCTCAACGGCAACCCTCGGTCCATCAACCTCAATCAGGAGGAGAGCCTCCACATCCTTCGGGAGACCTACAGGCTTGTAGTCCTCCACAGCCCTTATCGCATCCCTGTCCATGAACTCAAGGGCGGAGGGGAATATACCGGAGGTCATTATCTTTGTAACAGCCTTCCCGACGTCCTCAAGATTGTTGAAGAGGGCAAGGGCGGTGGCTCTTGCCTGGGGTTTGGGAATGAGTTTGAGAACCGCCTCGGTAAGAAGACCGAGTGTTCCCTCTGAGCCAACGAAGAGCTTTGTTATATCGTAGCCTGCAACGTCCTTGAGTATGGGGTTACCCGTTCTTATCACCTTACCTTCCTTTATGACAGCCTCAATCCCGAGAACGTACTCTCTCGTAACGCCGTACTTCAAACACCTCGGACCGCCCGCATTTTCAGCTATATTCCCCCCTATGGTTGAGTACTTGAAGGAGGATGGGTCGGGAGGGTAAAAGAGACCCAGCTTCTCCACGTGTTTCTGAAACTCGTAGGTGACCACACCCGGCTGAACCTTTGCAGAGGCATTGTCCACATCAACCTCAAAGGAGGTCATCCTCTCAAAGGACACCACCACACCCTTCTCATCGGTGGGAACCGCCCCTCCCGTAAGTCCGGAGCCTGCACCCCTCGGGAATACAGGTATGTTCTCCTCGTAGCAGACCTCCACGAGCTTCACAACGTCATCCCTGTTTTCGGGAAAGACCACTGCGGAGGGAACAGACCTCTCAACAGGTATGGGCGTGGCATCGTAAGAATAGAGCTTCCTCTCCACGAGAGAGGTGTTCACCTTATCCTTGCCCAGAGCGGAGATGAGCCTCTCTATGGGGTCCTTCTTAAGGATTCCAAGCATGGAAAAAATATACAACCCTTTTTGCAAAAATCATATGTTCAGGGACAGGCTAAAATATTCTCCCATGAAGAAGTGGGTCCTCCTGCTGGGGCTTTTGCTTATAATTGCACTTGTAATGCTGTCAGCTGTTCTTGCAAGGATTCCCGTAGGTGATAGGGTCGCTGTAATAAAGATAAAGGGGGTGATAGTCAATCCGCTCCCGACGGTCAGGAAGATAGAGAAGCTGAGAAAGGACAGAAGCGTTAAGGCTCTGGTCATAAGGGTTGACTCACCGGGGGGTTCGGTCGGAGCCTCCCAGGAGATATACAGGGCTATAGAGAGGTTTAAAGAGACCGGCAAGCCGGTGGTGGTATCAATGGGAAACATTGCCGCCTCGGGTGGGTACTACGTCTCCGCGCCGGCGGACTACATATTCGCCAATCCTGGAACGATAACAGGGAGCATAGGTGTGATAATCCAGCACGTTGCCTACAGAGAGCTTATGGGAAAGCTCGGCATAAAGGCAACCTCAATAAAGACGGGTAAGTTCAAGGATACGCTCTCCCCCTTCAGGGAGCTAACAGAGGAGGAGAAGAAGTACCTGAAGGATACGATAGAAGAAGCTTACGAGCAGTTCCTGAAGGCTATACTGAAGTACCGCAGGGAAAAGATAGGTGAGGAGAGACTGAGGGAGGTTGCGGACGGAAGGGTTCTGACGGGGGAAAAGGCGAAGGAGCTCGGTCTCGTTGATGCCCTTGGTGGTCTTGAGGATGCAGTTGAGAAGGCTAAGGAGCTCGCCCATGTTCCGGAGGCGAGGGAGTTCTTCGTTCCCGAGGAGAAAAGCCTCCTCCAGAGGATTCTTGGGGGTGAGATAGAAGAGCTTAAGCTGATAAGCTCCTACAGTCCCCTCTTTTACATAGCGAGCTTTTGAGATGGAGTTCATAGTAAAGGAAACGGACGAGGATACCCTCTTCAGACTGGTTCTCGGTCTCGTTGTCCCGAGACCCATAGGCTGGGTCTCAAGCCTGAGCCCCGAAGGTATTCCCAACTTAGCTCCTTTCTCCTTCTTTAACGCTGTCAACGACTGCCCGCCCGTGCTTATGGTCTCGGTCAGCGACAGGGATGACGGAACGCCCAAGGATACAGTCAGGAATATACTCGCCACCGGCGAGTTCGTTGTGAATCTCGTCTCTGAAGAGCTCTTTGATAAGATGCTCATAACTTCCAAGGAGTTTCCGCCAGAAGTGAACGAGTTTGAGGAAGCCGGTCTGAGTCCTGAAGAAAGCAGGTTTGTAAAGGCACCGAGGGTTGGAGAGTCAAAGGTGAGCTTTGAGTGCAAGCTTTACAAACACATGAAGGTTTATGACATGCACCTTATACTGGGTGAGGCACTGCTCATAAGGGTAAGAGACAACATACTTGATGAGGAGGGGAAAGTAATCTACGAAAGGTACAAGCCGATCGGAAGACTCGGAGGGAAGTTCTACCTCAGAACCTTCAGGGACTGTCTTTTAGAGGGATAAGCTCAGCAGGGCACTGGACATGTTCTTTGAGAGGGCGAGCCTTTAAAATATATACATGCTTATAAAACACTTCTCCGACAAGGCTCTCTTCTATAAGTTTTTGAAAGAGCGGGTGGGGGTCTTCTTCAAAGAGGCGGAGGACAGGTCCTTTGAAGGGGTGTTCCACTGCGTTTACTTCAGATTTCACAAAAACCCTGAACCTATATACCTCTGTGCCCAGAAGAGCTGTGTCTCGGTTTTCTCTCAGGGTGACAGGTTCGTCCTCTGCTCAAGCGAGGCAAACCTAAGGAACATGTGCTCCGAGCTCGTCAGCTACCCTGAGACCAAAGCTCTGGCGAGGGAAATACTTGAGGGACTGATAAGGTACAGAAAGACCAGCTTTCAGATCCAGCAGGGCAGGAAGATACTCCCTTTGGGGCTTAAGACAGCAATAATGGGTGTCCTGAACGTAACCCCCGACTCTTTCTCCGACGGAGGACTCTACACAAAGCCCGAAGATGCCCTCCGCAGGGCTGTCCAGATATACGAGGAGGGAGGAGAAATTATTGATATAGGAGGGGAGTCAACGAGACCCAGCTCAGAAAGGATAAGCGCGGAGGAGGAGCTAAATAGGGTCCTTCCCGTCCTGAGGGTTGTCAGGAAGGAGCTACCCGATGTATGGATATCGGTGGATACCTACAAGGCTCAGGTGGCTAAGGTATGCCTTGAAGAAGGGGCTGACATAATAAACGATGTGAGCGGTGGAACCTTTGACGAAGGGATGCTGGGCACAATAGCCCAGTACAACTGCCCCTACGTGATAGGGCACATAAAGGGAAGACCGGAGACCTGGAAGAGGGAGCCCCTGATTTATGAGGACGTCATGGAGGAGATAATTACGTGGCTGAAGGGCAGGATAGATGCCCTCCTTGAGGCGGGCTACAGGAGGGAGGAGAACATAATCCTTGACCCAGGTATAGGCTTTGGAAAGATGCCAGAGCATAACGTAGAGATACTTCAGAGGTTCGGTGAGCTGAGGGTTCTGGGAAAGCCCCTTATGGTCGGGGTATCAAGAAAGTCCTTTATAGGGCTCATAATAGAGGGATTTCTGGGTAAGAAAACAGAGCCGAGGGAGAGGCTCTTTGGAAGCCTCGGTGCGGTTGCGCCGGCTGTTCTCTCCGGTGCGAGGATAGTCAGGACACACGATGTGAAGGAGACGAGGGAGTTCTTAGCCCTCCTTGACGCTGTGAGGACCTACGATGGTGTTTGAAGTTTTCAGGGAACTCTTTGGACTGAGGGATCTAATTGATATACTCGCAGTTGCGGTTCTTATCTACGGGATCATCTACTTTCTGACCATAAGCAGAGGCTACCCGATACTTAGAGGTTTCGTTGCAATCGGCGTAATGTGGTTCCTCGCAGAGGTTCTGCAGCTCAGAACCCTATCCTGGATATTTGAGAAGTTCTGGACCTTGGGACTCTTCTCAATAGTCGTTCTATTCCAGTCGGAGATAAGGAGGAGTCTTGCGAAGATAGGGGAGAAGACCAAGGTAATAAAGTTTGCCTCAGTGGAGGAGAGGACTATTGAGAGGATCGTCAGAGCCTGTAGGTTCATGTCCGATAGGCAGATTGGAGCCCTGATAGTGATTGAGAGAAGCCAAGATATAGAAGATATTATTGAAGGATGTGTTTACATAGATGCTACAGTGACCGTTGAGCTACTGATAACTGTCTTTTACCCCATGACTCCTCTTCACGACGGAGCTGTTGTTATAAGGGGGGAGAGGATAGCCTTCGCCTCATGCGTTCTGCCCCTCTCAAAGACCGCGGAACTTCCCAAGAAGTACGGGACGAGGCACAGGGCAGCCTTGGGGATAAGCGAAGAGAGCGACGCTGTCGCTGTGGTGGTCTCCGAAGAGACGGGAGAGATATCCCTCGCTGTGGAAGGAAGGCTTGAGAGGAACCTTGACCCTGAGATACTCAGGGATAGACTTGAGAAGCTGATGGGGTTGAAAGATGAAGCTACTTAGAGAAATATTCCTCAAGGACTGGAAGTACAAGCTCATGGCTCTCGCCATATCCTTTTCCCTGTGGAGCGTGGTAAACTTCGGTAGCAGGACAGCTATAACGGTCACAAGGTACGTTGAGCTGGAAAACACGAGGGAGGGTATGGTTTATAGGGTTAAACCCGAGAGGGTTGATATAACTGTCTATGTTGTTGAGAGGCTTCTCCTCTCAAAGATGATAGAGAGGGTAAGGGCTTACGTTGACGTGAAAGATATTAGCAAACCTGGAGTTTACAGGGTAAAGGTTCAACTTGAAACACCCCTTCCGGTTTTGATACACCCGGCGGGCGTGGAGCCGCCGGTAGTTAAGGTGGTTGTTAACCGCAGCTGAAGGAGCTTCCGCAACCACAACTTCCGGTTGCATTGGGGTTCCTTATGGTAAATCCACCGCCCATGAAGTCAACAACGTAGTCAAGCTCCGCACCGTTAACGTAGGGCATTGAGAAGGCATCTATGACAACCTTTACTCCACCCTGTTCAAAGACGTGGTCTCCCTCCTCAATGGTGTCGTCAAAGCCCATGGCATACTGAAAGCCTGAGCATCCACCTGGGACAACCCTAACCCTGAGGATGGGGTTTTCTATATTGTTCTCCTTAGCAACCTTGAGTATCTCCTCCGCTGCCTTCTCGGTAACCTTGAACACCATAGCTGTCTGCTCCTGCATACTTACAACCTCCTTCATAAGAATTTGCTAATAAGATACTTCATGAAGTTAGGCGCTTTATGATGTAAGTCAAGGGAAAGAATATTAAACCTACGAGGAACCCGGAGAAGAAAGCTATAAGGACAACGAGCCCGACCGGAAGGGGAGGAGTCTTGAGGTCAGCCCAAAGGACAAGCTCAACGCTCTGGGCTGAGTTCTGGAGGAAGAAGTAAAAGGATACACCGAAGACCACGAGGAAGATGAGCAGGTAGAGGAGGTTCTTCATCCCTTAAGATTTTCAACCAGTTTCTCCAAAAGTTCAAGGGCTTTGAGGCTTGGCATGGGGTCCGCCACTCCCTTCCATGCTATGTCGTAGGCTGTCCCGTGGTCGGGTGAGGTTCTCGGAAAGGGAAGACCCAGCGTCAGATTTACCCCTTCCCTGAAGGCGAGCATCTTGAAGGGAATAAGTCCCTGGTCGTGGTACATGCAGAGGAAGACTTCGTACTCTTCGGGTTTCAGGAAGGCGGTGTCTGGAACGAGGGGACCCTCAATCTTGAAGCCTTTTCTTTTGTATTCCTCAACCACCGGCAGTATCTCCTCCATGTCTTCCTTCCCTATATCTCCCATCTCGCCCGCATGGGGATTCAGCCCCAGAACACCCACAGAAGGCTCCCTGCCAAAGAGCCTCTTGTATTCTCTCAGTAGGAGCTCAAGCTTTGACCTGACGTTTTCCTTCACCACCCTCGCGGGAACCTCTTTGAGAGGAATATGGGTCGTGAGGAGGAGAACCTTTATCCTGTCAGAGTACATCATCATGGCGTATTCCTTTGTACCCGTCGCCTGAGCCAGATACTCGGTCTGCCCCTCGTAAGAGAACCCCGCTCTTGACGCCCAGAACTTATTTATCGGCATGGTGAGTATGCCTCCGAGCTTTCCATAGACCGCATCAACTACAGCCCTTGCAAGGCAAGCTACCGCAACCTTCCCTGAAGTTAGGGAGGGCTCTGGAACAGGCTTGTCGGAGATGTTAAGGTCAATGAGGTAAACTCCGGGACCCTCAGCCTCATCAACGCTGAATATAGTCTGAGCACCGATTTCCTTGCTGAGGAGCCTCTCTGCCTCAAGGAGGGTCTTCTTTTCCCCGTAGATTACGTAGGTTCCCTCCTCCCTGAAGTGTTCGGATAGTTTC
>JALSTO010000280.1 GCA_026983685.1 Aquificaceae bacterium
CCTCTTAGCGGAGGAGCTCATAAAGGGAACCCTGAAGGATGTTGACCTCGTTGAGATAAGGGTAAGGAGCGACAAACCTTACATCAAGCCTGTAAAGAAGAAGGAGAAGCTGGAGGAAGCACTGCTCAAGTGATAGTCCTTTCCCTACTTGCTGTATAATACCTATTCCGTGATAAGACCTCACGTCTTCCTCCTATCCCTGCTTACAACCCTTACCCTGTCCTTTGCCCTAACCGTATCAAAGATAGAGATACGGGGAAACAGGTACGTTCCCGATGAGCTTATAAAGGAGCTCCTCGTCACCAAGGAGGGGGCGGAGTTCTCAATAGACAAGGTCAGGGAGGACATAAGGAGGCTCTTTAGGACGGGATTCTTCAGGAAGATAGAAGTTCACGAGTTCAAGGAGGGAGATAGGATAAAGCTCCTCTACGTTGTTGAGGACCTTCCGGTTATCTACAAGATTGAGTTTGAGGGGAATGAGGAGCTGGACGATGAGGACCTCGCTGATAAGCTCGGTGTTGAAACGGAGGTGGGCAAGTTAGACGTAAACGAGCTCATTCAGGGATACACCTCAAGCCCCGCTATTGAGGAGAGGTTGGAAATACAGAGGAAGATAAAGCTCGGCAGGGTTCTATCGGAGAATGATATAAAGTTCCTGATGGACAGGATAAAGGATATATACAGGGAGGAGGGATACCCCGATGTGGAGGTTAGCTACGAGATAGTCCCAAAGAAAGGTGCCTCCAAGCTCGTCTTCCACATAAAGGAGAAGGAAAAAGAGTACGTGGTTGATATAGTCTTCAAGGGGAACAAGACCTTCTCCGACGGAGACCTTAAGGACATCATGCAGACCCAGGACAGAAACATATTCATCTTCAGGCTCAAGCCTCCCTTCAGCGAGGAGGTTCTAAAGGAGGATATAGAGAGAATAAGGGAGTTCTACAAGTCTGAGGGCTTCTTGGAGGTTAAGGTTGATTACAAGGTTGAGAAGAAAGATGGCAGGCGCGACATATACATATTCATAGAAGAGGGACAACGGTACAAACTCAGGGAGCTCAGAATAAAGGGAAACACCCTTTACGCCTACAGGGAGCTCGTTGGAAATGTGCTTGAAAAGAATAAGAGGAAGGGAGGCTTTTATAGGGTAAAGGTAATTGAGAACATAAAGAGAAACATAAGGGACAGGTATGCGGAGATAGGCTTTGCAAACGTCCTGATAGAGGAAGACAGGAAGATAGATGCCAAGAAGAAGGAGGTTAGCGTAACGCTCAAACTTCACGAAGGCAAGCCCGTATATGTGAGGAAGGTAAAGATAAAGGGAAACTACGAGACGAGGGATTACGTGATAAGGAGGGAGCTGAGGGTCCAGGAACAGGAGCTTGCTGTAAAGGGAGGGATAAAGCGATCAAGGAGCAGGATATTGAACCTCGGCTACTACGAGGACGTTCAGATACAGCCCTTTCCTGCGGGTGAGGACAGGTGGGACCTTCTGGTGAAGATAAGGGAAAGATTCACGGGACAGTTCTCGGTGGGTCTTTCCTACAACGAGGTTACCAAGCTGGCAGGCTTTATCTCCCTCAGGAAGGGGAACTTCCTCGGGACTGGAGATATACTCGGGCTCTCAGTGAGCTACGGCTCTCAGTACAGGGACAACTCTATCTCCTACACCGACAAGTGGTTCCTCGGAAAACCCGTTGACCTCACCTGGTCTCTCTTTGACAGGAGGATAGAGTACACGACCTACACTATTGAGAGACAGGGTGTAAGCGCCACCTTCTCAAAGGAATTCTGGGAGTACTGGAGGTGGGCTCTGGGCTTGAGCTTCCAAAGGATAAAGTACTCCGACATTGACCCCAACGCTTCAACCTTTGTGAAGGAGCAGGAGGGAAGGAGAGAGTCAAGGAAGTTCATATTTTCCCTTTCAAGGGATACGAGGGATTACTTCCTCTTCCCGACCGAAGGTTCCTATGCGAACCTGAGCTATACGGTTGCAGTTCCTATATTGGGAGGGACAGAGAAGTTCCACAGAGTTGAGCTTACGGGCTCAAAGTTCTTCAAAGACACCTACTTTGACACGGGTTTTGTCCTGTCCACAAAGGGAACGATCGGCTTCGTTGAGCCTTACGGCGGTAAGGAAGTCCCCCTTGATGAGAGGTTCTTTGTAGGAGGTGACTTTACTATAAGGGGTTACGATTACGGTATGGCGGGCGTTGTTGACCAGAACTACGACCCCATAGGCTCAACAAAGGAGCTGATCCTGAACTTTGAACTAAACTACAAGCTCCACGAGATGGTTTATGTTGGAGCCTTTTACGATACGGGCCTTGGGGCTGACAGCTGGAAGGACTTTGACCCGAAGAACTGGCGGGGAGGCTACGGCGTAGGGATAAGGCTCATAACCCCCATGGCACCCATAAGGCTTGACTGGGCTTTCAAAACTAAGAAGGTTCCCGGCGACACCTCCAACTCAAGGATACACTTCGTTATCGGTGGATTCTTCTGAGTATATTAATTTCAATGAGCATTCCGAGAGCCCTCACCATTGCAGGCTCAGACCCGAGCGGTGGGGCAGGCATTCAGGCTGATATAAAGACCTTTACAGCCCTTGGCGTTTATGGTATGGGCGTAATAACTTCCCTCACGGTTCAGAACACCGAAGGTGTCCTCTACAGGAAGGACCTGCCTGCGCAGGTAGTTTACGACCAGATAAGGGCTGTCCTTGAGGATATAGGCGTTGATGCTGTCAAGACAGGCATGCTCGGAGGGGCTGATGCAGTCGGAGCGGTTGCAAGAGTTATAAGGGAGTTCGGCATCCAGAGACTGGTGATAGATACTGTTCTGAGCTCAAAGAATGGAAAGGAGCTCCTGAGCAGGGAAGGCTTGGGAGCGCTCGTAAAGGAGCTCTTCCCTCTTGCTCTTCTGATAACCCCCAACGTTCCGGAGGCTGAAGTCCTCTGCGGGGAGAGGATAAGGAAGTTGAGGGAGGTGGAGCTCTGCGCCAAGAAGCTTCTCTCCATGGGTCCGAGGGCTGTCCTCATAAAGGGAGGGCATCTGGAAGGGAGCAAAGCTATAGATGTTCTTTATACTGGAGGGGATGAGTTTCACTACTTCGTTGGTGACAGGGTCAGGACGAAGAACACCCACGGGACGGGCTGTACCCTTTCCTCCGCCATAACCGCCTTCCTTGCAAAGGGGCTTGACCTCTACGAAGCTATCAGCAGGGCAAAGGAGTATGTTCAGGGAGCCATAGAAAACTCCCTCAGTATAGGGAAGGGAAAGGGTCCCCTTAACCATATGTGGTGTCTGAAGGGATGCGACAGCGAGCGGTAGCCTACATAGGGCTTATCCTTATCTTAACCCTTTCCAATTTCTTCCCCAGAGTTGAGTTTCTCATTCCTCTTTACATGCTCCTTCCCCTTCTCTTTCTGTCCAACAGGGAGCTGGGTTTAAAGAACTACGGTAAAGGTATCCTCTACGGCTCCCCTCTTTTTCCTCTTCTACTAATATTTCCGCCTGACCTTTCCTGTCCATCCTGGGTTCTGAACCAGCTCGGCATCGCCACCGCGGAGGAGGTCTTCTTCAGAGCTTATCTCATGGGATCCTTCGGCAACCTTACGGTCTCCCTGCTTTTCTCCTTAGCTCACCTGATAAACTTCCCAACCCTGAACTCTCTCCTCGTCTTCTTCCCCTCCTTAGCCTTCGGCTACGTTTATCTCAGAAGTGGCTCAATCCTCGCTCCCATTCTCCTTCACTTCAGCTCCAATCTGCTCTACAACTCACTTATAGAGAAGTTCCCTCAGCTTTACCACCTCCTCCAGAGGCAGTTGACCGGGGGCTAAGCTCTCGCCGAGGGAGGCGTAGGTTATAACCGAACCGAAGATAAAGCCCGCTATTCGGGAGACCTTTCCTAAGTCCCCCATGGCTATCAGAATCTTCTCGTACTTCTCCTGGTTGCCCACACACAGGAGCCTCGCCACATCCTCGTGGGAGTTAGCCTTCACAGCCACCTTGGGAATTCCCCCGTAGCGATGTCCTTCCCTGATTATCTCCCTTATCACCCAGTTTGGGGGCGTCATCTCAAAGTTGTGGAAGGAGACTATCATCTTCCCTCCGCCCCTCTCAACAGTGTTTCTTACAAAGATAAGGAGCTCCCTCTCAGAGAGCTCAACATCGGTGTAGTCGGACATGGGAGCGACCTTCTCAAATATCTCCCTCCTGTTGGATACTTCCCTTCCGCCCTCGGACGGAATTCTGACGGTCAGAATGGTGCCCAGCCCTACATCCTTTGCCAGCTCCAAAAGCTCGGTTACATACGAAACCTCCGTCCTGCTGAATTGGTCAACCCTGAGCTCTACAAGGTCTGCTCCCTTATCCTTTGCCTCTCTAACCCTATCGCTGAAGTTTTTGTCGGTCAGGGGAACCGCTATGAGCATGGGAGATATTATACCTTTTGGAGATAAGGTATATAGCCATCCCCAAGATAGGGAGTAGAGACATCACTCCCGCGGATAGCCTGAAGTTGTCTTCAGTCAAGAGTAAGAGGAGGCTCCAGAGCATTAGTCCTGTAGTTGAAGCCACCCTCTCTGTAAGGGAGAGAAAGGAAAGTCTCAGGGAAGCCTCCCCTTCGGGAAAGCGGTTAATGATCAGAACCCTTGAGAGGGTCCAGAGGTGAGACAGGAGAACACCTGCTAAGAATCCCCAGAGGACTATGAGCTCCCGGGGTGCAACGGGAAGGGTTATCAGAAACAGGGTCCAGAGCAAGAATCCAGAAGGGAAAACCTTCTCAGCCCCGAGCCTGTCACTGAGAACTCCCCAGGATAATCCCCCCAAAACGCCTCCGAGAGCGGAGGTTCCTATTACCCTGTATATCTCAGCTCTATCAAGAGAATAAACCTCCCTGAGGTATATACCCATCATCGCTATCAGGGTGTTGGCTATCTCCGTAAGGCTTAGCACGGATAGGATCAAGAGGATAAAGCCCCTGTCCCTGAAGACTTCAGATATACTCACCTTTGCCCTTTGGGGAGGGTTCTCCAAGCCTACGACAGCCGGGAGGAGTAAGAGAAAGAATAGAAAGCTGACGAGGAAGTAAACCTCGGGTCCTCTGAGCTTTTCGGCGAGAAAGAGGAGGGCGAAGGCTGAGCCAAGATAGCCGAAGGCTACCCCTGTGCCGGACGTAACTCCCCTTGAGCCAAAGCCAAGGAGCAGAGAGTTGTAAAAGACAAAAGCCTGCTGGTGGCTTACAGCCATGAGAAGGAAGCTCAGCAGAGCGAGGTAAGGGTAGGCGTGCAGTAGTCCTATGGAGAGGCAGAGGAGAGAAACTAAAAAGCTGAAAGATGTAAAGAGAGGTTTTCGCATTGCTCTTCTGTCCGCCAACCTGCCGAGGTAGAGGGCTATCAGGAAGGAGAAAAGGAAGGAGAGCCCGTAGAGAAAACTGTAGAGCTTTGGGTCTATGTACTCGGTTATGTAGAGGGGGAAGAAGGTGGAGAAGACGAGTGCACCCAGTATGGTCTCACCCGTATCAAAGAGGGCGAAGTATAGACCCTTAAGCATCCTTCTTGCGTGCTCGGATAAAGCCACCTATACTAAAAGTGTAATTAATGAAGTATAGAGAAGCCTGGATAATCTTAGCCTTTGCAATAATCCTTACCGCCATAATAATACCGATACCCGCCTTCATCCTTGACGTTCTCTTGGCTACGAGCATAACCTTCGCCCTTGCGGTTCTCGTTCTAACCTTCTTTGTGAAAACTCCCCTTGAGATATCCTCCTTCCCTACGATACTTCTCATAGGAACACTGCTCAGGCTATCTCTCAACATCGCAGCGGCGAGGAGGATACTGCTTTACGGACACGAGGGCACGGACGCTGCGGGTCATATAATTGAGGGCTTCGGCAAGTTCGTCGTCGGTGGGGATGTGGTCGTAGGTCTCATAGTTTTTCTGATCTTCATAGTTATAAACTTCATAGTCATAACGAGAGGAGCGGAGCGCATATCGGAGGTTGCAGCAAGGTTCACCCTTGACGCAATGCCCGGTAAGCAGATGAGCATAGACGCAGACCTGAACGCCGGGCTGATAACGGAGGAGGAAGCAAAGCAGAGGAGACAACAGCTTGAGAGGGAGGCTTCCTTTTACGGTGCCATGGACGGCGCGAGCAAGTTCATAAGGGGTGATGCGATAGCTGCGCTCCTTATACTCTTCTTAAGCCTTATAGGTGGTTTGATAGTCGGTCTGGTGTTCAAGGGTATGGACTTTATGGACGCCCTCAACACCTACACCCTTCTCACAGTCGGAGAAGGTCTCGCCTCCCAGATTCCCGCTCTCATACTCTCAACCTCAGCGGGCTTGATAACGACCAAGAGCTCCTCAACCGAAGAGGTAGGAAGTGCGATAGCTCAGGAGTTCTCAAAAGAGCCGAAGGCTCTCCTCTTCTCCTCAGCCCTACTCCTCTTCATAGGACTTATTCCTGGGCTTCCCAAAATACCTTTCTTTCTCATGGCTGGAGTCTTAGGAGGTCTCTATTACCTACTCAACAGGAGCCTGAAAGAGAAGCAGATAAGGGAGCTTGAGAGGATGGTTAAAGAGCAGAAAGAGGAAGAGGCAAAGAGAAAAGAGGAAGCTGAGGAGGAGCTCCTTCCCCAGCCGGACCCGATAACAATGGAGGTTGGCTACGGTCTGATACCCTATGTTGATGAGAGTCAGGGAGGGGAAATTCCCCAGAGGATAAGGACTATGAGGAGGCAGATAGCCCAGGAGTACGGCGTCATAGTCCCCCTCGTTCACATAAGGGACAACCTGAAGCTCCAGCCCAATCAATACAGGATACTGATAAAAGGCATAGAGGTGGACTCCTACGAGATAATGCCGGGCTACTACCTGGCGGTTGACCTCGGAACGACAAGGGGACCCCTTGAGGGTATAGAGACAAAGGAGCCTTCCTTTGGAATGAGGGCTTACTGGATATCTGAGAGTAAGAAGGATGAGGCTCAAAAGAAGGGCTACATGGTGGTTGACATAAACACGGTGATAATAACCCACCTTTCGGAGGTGATAAAGAGAAACCTCCACGAGCTTCTCGGAAGGAACGAGGTGATAGAGCTTATTGATAGGCTCGCAAAGAAGTATCCCAAGGTTGTTCAGGACATAATTCCCGAACAGGTTCCCATATCCGTCGTTCACAGGGTACTTCAGAACCTGCTCAGAGAAGGAATCCCGGTCAATGACCTCCTTACCATCCTTGAGACCCTCGCGGATTACATAGACCAGACAAGGGATCCAGACGTTCTTACCGAACACGTGAGACAGAATCTCTCAAAGAGGATAACGAGGATGTACATGACGGACGGGGTTCTCTACGCCTTAGCCCTATCGCCAAAGGTTGAGGCTAAGCTCGTGCACCTGATAAACGAGAACAGGGAGGATGAGTTCATAGACCTGATGCTGAACAGGCTGTACAGGAAGATAACCAAGGAGATTGAGAAGTTCGTCCAGTTTCAGGCACAGCCTGTCCTTCTTACTTCTGCAAACATCAGGCGCTACGTGAGAAGAGCCCTTGAACCCTACCTGCCCCAGCTTGCGGTTCTGTCCTATAATGAACTTGAAAAACAGGTTAATATGAAGATATTAGGTTTGATAGATGAGGACTGAAAAGATAATAGTGAGCTCCTTGCAGGAGGCTGTGGAGGAGTTAAAGAGAACCTACGGAGATAACGCGGTAGTTCTGTCCTCACGGATAGTAAAGAGGAGGCGTTGGAGTTTCATACCCTTCTTCAAATCAACCCTCCTTGAGGTTACGGTTGGGATTCCGAGTGAAGAAGGAGAGTTTCAGAAGGAGTTTGAGGAAAAGGTCAAGGTATATGAAGAGCTGGAGAGGCTGAAAACAACCCTTAACGAGGTTATCAAGTCCGTCCGCACCCAGGATGAGAGGGAGGTGCAGGACGAAAAGGAGGAGGGCTTCTCCCTTCGGGCACAGAGGGTCCTGTCCCGTATGACCTACAAGGGAGTGAGGAAGGAGATAGCTAAGAAGCTGGTGGAGGAAGCCTGCGGTTACGA